>JAZBPF010000334.1:0-13122 GCA_036351515.1 Pseudomonadales bacterium
CCTTCTTCCGGGCGACCTTGCGCGCGGCCTGCACGCGGCGCTGGGCCGTGCGGATCGCGAGGTCCGCGATGCGCTCCGCCTCGTCCGTGTGCTGGTTGAGCCAGAGACTGAAGGCGTCCCGCGCCACGCCGGAGACGAACGCCGCCGCCTGCCGGGAGGAGAGCCGCTCCTTCGTCTGCCCGGAGAACTGGGGCTCGTGCATCTTCGCAGAGAGCACGTAGGCGCAGCGGTCCCAGAGGTCCTCCGGGGAGATCTTCAGCCCCCGGGGCAGCAGGTTGCGCAGCTCGCAGAACTCCCGGAGCGCTTCCGTGAGCCCCGTGCGCAGGCCTGCCACATGGGTCCCGCCCTGGGGCGTGGGAATCAGGTTCACGTAGCTCTCGGTGACGAGATCGCCGCCCTCGGGGAGCCACTGCACGGCCCAGTCCACGGCCTCGTCGTTGCCCTCGCAGCCGTGACGGAAGGGCTCCGCGGGGAGTGTCTCGAACTCGCGCGTGGCCTCCGTGAGGTAGTCGCGCAGGCCGTCCTCGTAGTACCAGGTGACTTCCTCGGGCTCGCGTCCGGTCCGGTCCCGGAACACCACCTCGAGGCCCGGGCAGAGCACCGCCTTCGCGCGCAGCAGGTGCTTCAGGCGCGAGACGGAGACGCGCGGCGAGTCGAAGTAGGCCGGATCGGGACGGAAGCGCACGCGCGTGCCCGTGTTGCGCTTGCCGACGGTGCCCGTTACGGCGAGCTCGCCCGCGCGTTCGCCGTGCTCGAAGCGCATCTCGTGCACCTGGCCGTCGCGACGCACCTCCACCTCGAGCCAGCTCGAGAGCGCGTTCACCACGGACACCCCGACGCCGTGCAGGCCACCGGAGAAGCGGTAGTTCTCGTCGGAGAACTTCCCGCCGGCGTGGAGCCGCGTGAGGATCAGCTCGACGCCCGTGACGCCGTGCTCCGGATGGACGTCCACGGGCATGCCCCGGCCGTCGTCCTGCACCTCGACGACCTCGTCAGGAAGGAGCGAGACCTCGATGCGGCGAGCGTGCCCTGCGAGCGCCTCGTCGACGCTGTTGTCGACGACCTCCTGCACGAGGTGGTTCGGGCGGGCCGTGTCCGTGTACATCCCCGGGCGCTTGCGCACGGGCTCGAGCCCCGTCAGGACCTGGATCGCCTCGGAGGAATACGCTCGCTTGGTCATGGACCTCGTCGTCAGCTGGTGGCCTGCCGGCGTCGATGCAGGCAGGCCCGGGGATGCGGGGAACCGATCGTGCCGCGGCGGTCGGGCGGCACCCGGTGCGGCGGCACCCCGAGCGGCGCGCCATGGTACCGCCCCCGTCGGCGTCCGAGCCACAGCGACGCCCGTCCACGCGACCGGGCGCGCGCTTCCGGCCTGCGCGACGGAATCCACCGCCGCCGGAGCTCGGGATCAGTCGCGGTCGTCGATGCCCACGGGCAGCGCCTCGCGCCCGTGGTCGAGGCAGAGCGCGAGGTACTCGCCGAGGAAGGCGTTGAGCTGCGCCTTCTCGTCCGGATGGCGCATCTGCGCGTTCGGGTACTCGTAGCGCGACAGGAAGCGGTCCTGGCCCTGGTAGGCGAGCACCTCGGCGGTCCTGCAGTCGTGGTAGAGCCGCACGGAGATGCGCGGCGCCGGGATCATCGCGTGCCAGGAACCGCCGGCGCGGTCGAAGTGCACGAGGAGGGTCGTCGTGTAGGGGCTGCGCTCCACGACGCGGAAGAGGAGCACGCGCCCGTCGCCGCCGGGCAGCGGCAGCGTGACCGAGCGCAGGTCGCGCTCGAAGAGCTCCGGCAGCAGCTGGTGCATGCGCGCGTAGTTCGCGTCGCACTCGGCCATCTGCCGGGACAGGTCCACCCTGTAGCGCGTGCGCGCCATGCAGGCTCCTCTCGTCGCGCGACCCGCGGGCCGCCATGATGCCGCACGCTCCCGGACCGTGCCGGGGCGCGGCCGTGCTCCATTCACGGGAACGAAACACGATACGGACCGCGACGCGGTCCGGCGGCCACGCAGCTCCGCGTCAGCGGAGCCAGCGTGCCCGCAGGCTCTCCCGGTGCAGGGCGAGCCACTGGAGTCCGATTATAGCCGCCGCGTTGCGCACTTCGCCCGCGGCGAGGCCGGCCAGCGCGACCGACAGGTCGAGCACGTGCACCCGGATGTCCTCGTGCTCCTCCGGGAGCCCGTGGACGCCGTCGGCCTTCTCGCTGTCCACGCAGCCGACGTAGACGAGGATCTCCTCGGTGTTGCCGCCGGGACTCACCTGGTAGCGGTGGAGGAACTCGATCGGTCCGGGCCGCAGTCCCGCTTCCTCCTCCGCCTCGCGCCGCGCCACGTCCTCCGGCGCTTCCCCGGACTCCGCGATCCCGGCGACGAACTCCAGATGCCAGGGCGAGCCGGGCACGTCCAGGGCCCCGATGCGGAACTGCTCGATCATCACCACCCGGTCCCGCCAGGGATCGTAGGGCACGAGCACGACCGCCGGCCCCCGGACGAAGAGCTCCCGGCGCACCGGCTCGCTCCAGCCCCCCTCGAAGAGCCGGTGACGCACGCGGAGCACGTCCATGCGGAAGAAGCCGGCCCAGGCGGTCTCCCGCTCGAGCACCTCCACGTCCCCGGGCCCGAAGGCCAGCCGTGCGTCGAGCCCGGGCGCGTCCGGCGGGCGCCTGCCGCGATCTGTCATGACGCTTCCATCGGCGGGACGGCCCCCGATTCTCCGGGCCGGGCCCGCGGCCCTGCAAGGCCCGGGATCCAGCGCCTCAGGCGTCGAAGGCGACGGCGACGCCACCCGTGAGCGCCAGACCGGCGAGGAAGAAGCCGAAGTGCCGCAGCGCCGCGAGCGGACGGGGCTCCGCCTTGATCTCCGGGATGAGGTCGGACGCGGCGATGTACACGAAGTTCCCGGCGCCGAAGAGCACGAGCCCCGCCACGTCCAGCTGCTGCGCCGCGAACCAGGCGAGGAGCGCACCGAGGGGGAAGGTCAGCGCCGAGAGGAAGTTGGCGAGGAGCGCCGTACGGCGGCGGAGCCCTCCGTGCACGAGCACGCCGAAGTCGCCGAGTTCCTGCGGCACCTCGTGGGCCAGCGCCGCGATCCAGGCGACGATGCCGGCGCGGGGGTCGAGGAGGAAGGTGCTGGCGATCGCGAGGCCGCCGAGGAAGTTGTGGAGCCCGTCGCCGAGGAGCACGAGCACCGTGACCGGCTGCGGCGTCGAGCGGCGCCCGTGCCCGTGATGCCAGTGCAGGAACTGCTCGAGGGCCAGAAAGACCGTGAAGCCGCAGACGGCCCAGAGGGCGGCGAGGGTCGGCGGGAGCGACCCGGCGGCGTTGGGCACCATGTGGAAGGCGGCGCCGCCGAGGAGGGAACCGGCCGCGAGCGCGACCAGGGGCAGGAGCAGCCGTTCCAGGAGCGCCGCCGGGAGCACCGCCGCCACGGCGCCGACCATGGCGACGGCGGCCATGAGCAGGCCACCGCCGAGGATCCAGGGAAGCGCCTCCGTGCCCGCCAGGGGATCCGTCACGACGCCGGTCGGATCAGGTGACGGCCGGCTCGAGGAGCGAGAGCGTGCCCGCGTCCACGTCGAGGCGCGCCCGCACGCCGAGGGGCACCACGGTCTGGTCCTCCACGTGGCCGATCATGAGCCCGCGGAGCGTCGGGATCCCGAGGGGCTCGCAGCGGTCCCGGAGCACCTCCTCGATGCTGAGGGTGTTGCCGTCGTAGTCCGCCTCCGTGAACTTGCCGAAGGCGATGCCCGCGACCCGCTCCAGGCGCCCGGAGAGCCAGAGGTGCGTGAGCATGCGGTCGACGCTGTAGGGCGGCTCGTCCACGTCCTCGAGGAACAGGATCGCGCCGTCGAAGTCCGGCTCGAAGGGCGTGCCCAGCAGGTGCACGAGGAGCGTGAGGTTGCCGCCCACGAGGGGCCCCTCGGCGCGCCCGGGGACGATGCGCGTGAGCCGGTTCTCGCGCTCCACGAAGCCCGGGCGGGCCTCGATCGGCGGCGGCGCCGCGATCGCGCCGGCCTCGCCCGCCACGAGCACGCGCCGGTACTCCTCGTAGGTGTAGGGCGAGAAGTTCTGCCCCGCGATCGGGCCGTGGAAGGTGACGAGCCCCGTGCGGAGCCGGATCGCGTTGAGCAGCGCCGTGATGTCGCTGTAGCCGAGGAGGACCTTCGGGTTCGCGGCGATGGCGGCGTAGTCGAGGCGCGGCAGGAGCCGGGCGGAGCCGTAGCCGCCGCGCACGCAGAAGATCGCGTCCACGGCCGGATCGGCGAAGGCCGCGTTCAGGTCCGCGGCCCGCTCCGCGTCCGTGCCGGCCAGGTACTGGCGACGCCTGCGGAGGTTCGGGGACGGCCGGGCCTCGAAGCCGAGGGAACGCACGAGGTCCAGCGCCGCGTCCAGGTCCTCGTCCTCGGGGACGTTGCTCGCCGGGGTCACGAGCGCGACGGTCATGCCCGGCTCGAGGCGCGGAGGTCTCTTCGGGGGGAGCGGCGCGCGGCCGCCGGGGACGGCCGCGGCGGCGCGGGCCGGCACCGCGGGGGCGAGGGCGAGGGCGCCGGTGGCACCGAGGAAGCTGCGACGGGTCCAGGCCATGGGCGGGCTCTGCTCCGGGCGGCGGCAGCCGCGACCCGGTCAGTGTGGCGCCGTCGGGGCCCGGCCGGAAGGGCGGGGCCGCCTGCGACGGCTCAGGCCACGGGCGTGAGCCACTCCGGATGGGCCTCGCGACGGCCGGAGACCTGGTCGAAGTAGAGCTGCTGCAGCTGCGTGGTCACCGGACCGCGCACGCCGTCGCCGATGACCCGGCCGTCGAGTTCGCGGATCGGCAGCACCTCGGCGGCGGTCCCCGTGAAGAAGGCCTCGTCGGCGATGTAGACCTCGTCCCGCGTGATGCGGCGCTCGCGCACGGTCAGGCCGCTCTCCGCGGCGAGGGTCAGGATCGTCCGGCGCGTCACCCCGTCGAGGCAGGAGGTGAGTTCCGGGGTGTGCAGCACCCCGTCGCGGACGATGAAGACGTTCTCGCCGCTGCCCTCCGCCACGTAGCCCTCGTTGTCGAGGAGCAGCGCCTCCTCGGCGCCGGCCTCGAGGGCCTCGCGGAGGGCGAGCATGGAGTTGATGTAGTTCCCGTTCGCCTTGGCCTTGCACATGGTGATGTTCACGTGGTGCCGCGTGTAGGACGAGGTCTTCACGCGGATCCCCCGGTCCCGGGCCTCGGGATCCATGTACGAAGGCCAGGACCAGGCGGCGACGATGCAGTGCGTGGACAGACCCTCCGCCCGCAGGCCCATGCCCTCGGAGCCGAGGAAGCACATGGGGCGCAGGTACGCCTCGTCGAGGTCGTTGGCGCGCACCACGAGGCGCTGGGCCTCGTCGAGCTCCGCCGGCGTGAAGGGGATCTCCATGCGCAGGATGCGGGCGCTGTCGAAGAGGCGCCGGGTGTGCTCCGCGAGCCGGAAGATGGAGGCGCCCCGCGGGGTGGCGTAGGCACGCACGCCCTCGAAGACCCCGAGGCCGTAGTGGAGCGTGTGCGTGAGCACGTGCACGCGCGCGTCGCGCCAGGGCACGAGCTCCCCGTCGAACCAGATGACGCCGTCGCGATCGGCGAAGTCGGGTGTGGCCACTCGCTCGTTCCTCCCGGGCGCGACGGCCCCTCAGATGTCCCGACCCTCGCCGAGCAATGCGTCCCAGAGTCCGGCCACCCGGTCCGCGCGCTCGATGAGCTCGGGCCGCGTCGTCCGGGCGGGGCGGTTGGCGAGGGCCGTGCGGTGGGCTTCCGCGCGGAATTCCTTGTAGCTGTCGATCAGGAACGTCGCGGAACCGGCCGTGACGATCCCCGCGTCGCGCGCCGTCTCGAGGGTGCGGATGGCGTCGGTCCAGGCGAGGAGGCCGGGGTGGGCGTGGGCCCAGCCCAGAACGAGATATTGAACCATGAACTCGATGTCCACGACAGCGCCCGGGTCCTGCTTGAGGTCGAGTTCCGTGCGCTCGCCGAGGGCCGACGCGGGAGGGCGCTCGCGCAGGCCGCGGAGCTCGGCGAGCATGCGCGCGCGCATGGCCGCGACCTCCCCGCGCAGGGCGGCGCGCTCCCGCGGGCGCCCGAGGACGTCGCGGCGCACGGCCTCGAAGGCGTCGCGGATCGCCGGATCGCCCACCACCGGACGCGCCCGGACGAGCGCCTGATGCTCCCAGGTCCAGGCCTCCTCGTGCTGGTAGCGGCCGAAGGCCTCCAGCGGCGTGACGAGGAGTCCCGCCTGGCCCGAGGGGCGCAGGCGCATGTCCACGTCGTAGAGCACGCCCGTGTGCGTGCGCGTCGTCAGCAGGTGCACGATGCGCTGCCCGAGGCGCGCGAAGAACTGGCCGTTCGCGACCTCCCGCGGCCCCTCGGTGGTCCCGTCCAGGGGCAGCTGGTGCAGGAACACGAGATCCAGGTCGCTGCCCCAGCCGAGCTCGAAGCCGCCGAACTTGCCGTAGGCCACGACGCAGAAGCCGTCCTCCCGGGGCCGGCCCTCGGCGTCGCGCGGCGCCCCGAAGCGCTCGGCGGTCTGCTGCCAGGCGAGGGCGACGACGCGCTCGAGAATCGCCTCGGCGAGCCAGGTGAGCGCGTCGCTGACCTTCATGATCGGCAGGATCTCGCCGTACTCGCAGGCGGCCACGCGCAGCTCCGTCGCCTCCTTGAAGTAGCGCAGCTGCTCCATCTCGCGCTCGAGGTCGCCGTGCTCCACGCCGCGCAGCTGCTCGGCGAGCTCGGCGCGGATGGAAGCCGGCTCCGGTGCCGTGAACAGGTGCCGCGGGTCGAGGAGCTCGTCGAGGAGGATCGGGTGCCGGGCGAGGGACGCGGCGACGCGCTCCGAGGCCGCCGCGAGGCGCACGAGCTGCGCCAGCGCCGGCGGATTCTCCACCAGCAGCACGAGGTAGGCCGTGCGCCGGAGCACCGCCTCCACGAGGGGGAGCGTGCGGGCGAGAGCGAGGTCCGGATCCTCGTGGGCCGCCGCGGCGGCCAGGAGCCGCGGCAGCGCCGCGTCGAGACGCGCCCGCCCCACGTCCTGCGTGACCGCTGCCTCCCGCTGCCGGCGCAGGTCCGCGAGCAGGAGCATCGCCGCCTCGGGATCGGCGAAGCCGGCGGCCGCCAGCCGCGCGCCGGCGCCCGGCTCCTCCGGGTGACGCCAGAGCTCGACCCAGTCGTCGAGCGCGGCGTCGTCCTCGCGCTCCTCGGCCTCCGGCGCCCGGATCAGTTCCGAGAAGCGCAGGGAGACGCGCTCGCGATGGGCCGCGAGCTCCGCCGCACAGGCGGCCCAGTCGCCGGCCCCGAGCGTGAAGGCGATGCGCTCGCGGGTCGCCGCGTCCGCCGGCAGGCGCTGGGTCTGCTCGTCGCGCAGGGCCTGGATCCGGTGCTCGACGTGGCGCAGGAACACGTACGCCTCGTCGAGGGCGGCGCGGTCCGCCTCGGGCAGCTGTCCCGCTTCCGCCAGGCGCCGCAGCACCGCGCGCAGCGCGCGGAGCTGGAAGCGCCGGTCCCGGCCCCCGTGGATGAGCTGGAAGACCTGGGCGACGAACTCCACCTCCCGGATCCCGCCCTCGCCGAGCTTCACGTCGTCGTCGAGGCGCCGGCGCCGCACCTCCTGGCGGATCAGCCGCTTCATCTCGCGCAGCGCCTCGATGGCACCGAAGTCGAGATAGCGGCGGAACACGAAGGGCCGCAGCTCCTGCAGGAGCGCTTCCCCGGCCGCGAGGTCCCCGGCCACGGGACGCGCCTTGATGAGCGCGTAGCGCTCCCACTCGCGTCCCTGCTCCTCGTAGTAGGCGACGAGGGCGTCGGCGTGCTGCACGACGGGCCCGGCCTCGCCGAAGGGACGCAGGCGCAGGTCCACGCGGAAGACGAAGCCCGCGGGCGTGCGCGGATCCAGCAGCCCGATGAGCCGCTGGCCCACGCGGGTGAAGAACTCCCGGGCCGGGAGCCCGCCGGGCGTCTCCCCGGGCGCGGTGCAGGCGAAGATCAGGTCCACGTCGCTCGAGAGGTTCAGCTCCCGCGCGCCGAGCTTGCCCATGGCCAGGACCACCATGCGCACGGGCGCCCCGTCCGCGGCGACGGGGGCGCCCCAGGCCGCCTCCGCCGCCTGCTCCGCGCGGGCGAGGCTCGCCCGGAGCACGACCTCCGCCAGGTCCGAGAGGGCCGTCACGGTCTCCTCGAGCTCCGCGCGCCGGGAGAGGTCGCGCAGGAGCACGCCCACCATGTGCCGGTTGCGGAAGGCGCGCAGGGCCGTCCCGACGGGGCCGTCGGGGCGCAGCTCGTCGTCGGGCCCCGCCGCCGCGAGGGCGGTTTCGAGCTCGCGCTCGAGGGCCCGGGCGGAGGGCGCGGTCCGATGCAGGTCGTCGCGGGCGAGCGCCGCGAGCGCCTCCGGATGGCGTGCGAGCCAGTCGACGGCCCAGTCGCTGCCGGCGCACAGGGCCGTGAGCGCCGGGGCGAGCTCCGGGGTGTCGGCGAGGAGCGTGGTCAGCGGGACGCCCGCGGCCTCGAGCCGCTGCACGGCGCCGTGGACGCAGTCCGCGACGGGCGCCGGCGTGGCCGGAGGCAGCGGCAGGACCGCGCCGGCGCCCCCCTCAGCGGGCCCGGCCATCGGCGAGGTCGCCGAAGGACGGGGGCGCTCCGCGGACGTCCGGATCCGCGAGGGCCTCGGCGATGGCCTCGGCCACGGCCTCGGGCGTCGCCGGCTCCGGCCGGTCCGCGGCGGCGCCCGCGCCCGCCGCCGCCGCGAGCGTACGCACGCCCTCGAGGCTCGCGAGCACGGAACGGTCCAGGGGGAGCAGCACGACCCGGTCGCCGCCGGCGTCGGCGAGCTGCGCGAGCGTGTCCACGCAGCGGCGTGCGAGGAGGTAGTCGAGGGTCCGGTGACCGCCGCGCTCCACGACCTCCGAGAGACGCCCCGCCGCACGCGCGTCGCTCTCGGCGCGCTGTTCCACGGCCTCGGCGGCACGGCGGGCCCCCTCGGCCTCCAGGATGCGCGCCCGACGGCGCAGGCGCGCCTCGAGCTCCTCCTGCACCGCGTCGAGGAGCGCCTCCGGGGGACGCAGGTCGCGCACCTCCGTACGGGTGAGCTGGAGCCCCCAGGTCGCGGCGGCGTCGTCGGCCGCCGCGAGCAGCGCCGCGTTCAGGCCGGGCCGGTCCGCGAGCAGCGTCTCGAGGTCACGCGCACCGACGAGGGTACGCAGGCAGGCGTCGAGGAGCGCCGCCAGGGCGCCTTCCGGGTCGTCGACCTCGTAGGCGGCGCGCGCGGCGTCCACCACCTGATAGAAGCAGACGGCGTCGACCGACAGGCGCACCCGGTCGCGGGTGAGGATGGGGCGTGGCGGCAGGTCGAGGTGGCGCTCGCGCAGGTCCAGGCGGCGGCCGATGCGCTCGGCGCCGGGCACGAGCCAGTGCAGGCCGGGACGCAGCGTGCGCCGGTAGCGCCCGAAGTGTTCGACCGTGGCGCGCGTGCCTTCGGGGACCCGGCGAACGGAGAGCGCGAGCAGGAGGCCGCAGCTGCCGAGTGCGGCACCGGCGATCACCAGCAGGGAACCGGGATCCATGCGCGTCCTCCCGTGCGCGGCCGTCGGGGGCACCGGGGGCCGGGCCCGCGACCCGACACTCCGGGCAGACAGCGCGGTGTCCGCCGCGCTGGACCGATCATACCGATGTGCGTCGCGAACGACAGGAAAAACGACGGCGAGGGCGAGGGCGAGCGCGCCCGGATCCCGCGGACGCCCGTCAGTGCCCGCTGATGGGCACGACGCGCAGCACCTCCTCGATGGTGGTGTGGCCCCGGCCGACCTGGAGCGCGCCGGAGAGCCGCAGCGTGTGCATGCCCTCCTTCACCGCGGCCCGGCGCAGCGCGGCGACGTCGCAGCGGTCGTCGATGACGGGCTTCACGGACTCCGTCACCGGCAGCAGCTCGTAGAGGCCGACGCGGCCGAGATAGCCCGTCTCCCGGCACTCGAGGCAGCCCACGGGACGCATCATGCGCTCCGGGGGCGTGGCCCGGAACGGGTGGGTGAGCGTGCGCCAGCCGTCGAGATCCGGCTCCATGGGCGCCTTGCAGTGCGGGCAGAGCGTGCGCACGAGGCGCTGGGCCATGACGCCGAGGAGCGTGGCGCGGATGAGGTAGGCGGGCACGTCGAGCTCGAGCAGGCGGGTGATCGCGCTCGGCGCGTCGTTCGTGTGCAGCGTCGACAGGACCAGGTGCCCCGTGAGCGCGGCCTGGATCGCCATCTCGGCGGTCTCCCGGTCGCGCACCTCGCCGATCATGATGATGTCCGGGTCCTGGCGCAGGAGCGCGCGCACGCCGGAGGCGAAGGTGACGTCGATGTTGTGCTGCACCTGCATCTGGTTGAAGGCCGGCTCCACCATCTCGATCGGATCCTCGATGGTGCAGACGTTCACCTCCGGCGTGGCGAGGTCCTTCAGCGTCGAGTAGAGCGTCGTGGTCTTCCCGGAGCCCGTCGGCCCCGTCACGAGCACGATGCCGTGCGGGTTGTGGACCATGGCGTTCCAGCGCCGGAGATCCTCGCCGCCGAAGCCGAGCTCGGCGAAGCTGCGCAGGAGCACGTCGGGATCGAAGATCCGCATGACGAGCTTCTCGCCGAAGGCCGTGGGCAGCGTCGAGAGGCGCAGCTCGACCTCGTTGCCCTCGGGGCGCTTGGTCTTCACGCGCCCGTCCTGGGGGCGGCGCTTCTCCGCCACGTCCATGCGCCCGAGGATCTTCAGACGACTCACGACCGCGGTCGTGACCGGCGCCGGGAGCGCGTAGATGTCGTGGAGCACGCCGTCGATGCGGAAGCGGACCTTCCCGGAGTCCCGCCGCGGCTCGATGTGGATGTCGCTCGCGCGCTGGTCGAAGGCGTACTGGAGCAGCCAGTCGACGATGTTGACGATGTGCGCGTCGTTCGCCTCGGGGGACTTCAGGCGGCCGATCTCGAGCATCTGCTCGAGGTTCGTGATCGCCGCGCCGGCGCCGGTCTGGTGCTGGTCCGAGGCGCTGCGGACCGAGCGCGCCATGGTGTAGAACTCGAGCATGTAGCGCCGCAGCTGCTCGGGGTTCGCCACCACGCGGCGGATGCTGCGGCCCTTGAGCGTCTGCGCGAGCATGTTCTCCCAGCCGTGGGAGAAGGGCTGGGCGCTCGCGATCACGATCTCCTCGTCGTGGATCTCCACGGCGAGGATGTTGTGCCGCTGCGCGAACTGGTAGGACATGGCCTCCGTGACGCGCTCGACGTTGATCTTCAGCGGATCGATCCGGTAGTAGGGCTGCCCCGCGCGCTCGGCGAGCCAGTAGGTCAGGCGCTCGAGGTCGAGGTGCGTGCCCGGCTCCGTGAGGTCCTCGAACTCCTCCTCGGCGACGATCTCCAGCGGATGCATGTGCAGCTGCTCGCGCCGGCGCGGCGCGATGACGAGGTTCTCCGCGGTGGTGCGGTTCACGCGCCCCTCGCGGACGAGGTCCTCGAGGACGCCGCGGAGGTCGAGGACGCGGTCCGGGGCCGGCGGTTCCGGCGTGCCGCGCTGCTGGGACGAGACGGTCACCGCTCCTCCTGCCCGCGGCGTCGGCCGCGGCTCCTGCGGGAATGGTCGGGTGCAGTGTGACGGGCCCGCGGCCCTCCGGGGAAGGGCGCCGGGCCCCGTTCCCCGCGCGCCGCGACCCAGCGGAGTGTAGGACGGATGGGGCTCCGGAGCCGCCCGCTGGTGACCGTACCGGCGGGGCTGCACAATGGCCGGCCACGGGTCCGCATGCCGGAGGCACCATGAACGCCCGCGCGCCCGAGCTCCTGCCCATGCTCCGCCGCCTGGTGGAGACCCCCTCCGTGAGTTCCACGGATCCGGACTACGACCAGAGCAACCGCGGCGTCGTCGACGAGCTCGGGACCTGGCTCGAGCAGCTCGGCTTCGCCGTGGAGATCAGCCCCCTGCCCGACGCGCCGCACAAGGCGAACCTCGTGGCCACGCTCGGTCGCGGCAGCGGCGGCCTCGCCTTCGCCGGGCACACGGACACGGTGCCCTGCGACCCGGAGCTGTGGACGAGCGAGCCCCTGCGCCTCGCCGAGCGCGACGACCGGATCTACGGCCTCGGCACCTGCGACATGAAGGGTTTCTTCGCCCTCGCCATCGAGGCCGTGCGCGAGCTCCGGGCCGGGGACCTGGCCCGGCCCCTGGTGCTGCTGGCCACGGCGGACGAGGAATGCTCCATGGACGGCGCCCGGGTGCTCGCGGCCCGCGGCGGATCGGCGGCCCGGCACGTCGTCGTGGGCGAGCCGACCGGGCTCGTCCCCGCCCGCATGCACAAGGGCATGATGGTGAACGCGATCCGCATCCTCGGACGCAGCGGCCATTCCTCGGACCCGCGCCTCGGGGCCTCGGCCCTGGACGCCATGACCGAGGTGCAGAACGAGCTCCTCGCCTTCCGCCGGGAGCTCGCCGAGCGCCACCGCCATCCGGCCTTCGACGTGGCCTTCCCGACCATGAACCTCGGCTGCCTCCACGCGGGAGACAACCCGAACCGCATCTGCGGGCACGCGGAGCTGCAGATCGACCTGCGCATCCTCCCCGGCATGGACGGCGGGGCGATCCAGCAGGAGCTCGTGGAGCGCCTGCGCCCCATCGGCCCCCGGGGCGGAGTCGAGCTCGAGGTGGTGCCCATGCCCCCGCCGGTGCCGCCCTTCGAGACGCCGGCGAGCTCGGAGATCGTCCGCGCCGTGGAGCGGCTCACGGGGGAGCCCGCCGGGGCCGTCGCCTTCGGCACGGAGGCACCCTTCTACCAGGACATGGGCATGGACCCGGTGGTGCTGGGCCCCGGCGACATCGACCAGGCCCACCAGCCCGACGAGTACCTGGCCCTGGATCGCATCGATCCGACCGTGCGCCTGCTCCGGTCCCTGGTGCGGGAGTTCTGCATCGACTGAGGCCGGCGCGCCGACTCCGTCCGCTTCCCGTGGGAAGCGCACGGAGTGCGCGAAGCCGACCCGCGCCACGCACTCCCCGCCTCGATCGCCGACTCCGTCGGCTTCCCACGGAAGCGCAGGGCGCGCGATCTCCGGCGCCGCGCCCGTGGGCGCCGAGGGGTCACCGTGGCATCATCGCCGCCGACCGAGCGGGCCACCGACGAGCGATGGAC
>JAZBPF010000335.1:0-4302 GCA_036351515.1 Pseudomonadales bacterium
AGTGGCACTGGCCCCGGAAGAGCGGCTCGCCATCCGCCTCGAAGGCGACGGCGCCACAGTAGCAGTGTCCGGTGACGTGCATCGGTGTCCCCCCTTTCGACGCACGGCAGGTGCGTCCCGTTCTTCTACGCCCGCTGGGGCGCAGCGTCGAGTCGGAGGGCGCGGGCCGTGGACGGGACGCCGCCGCCGGTGCGGCGTCCCGAGGACGCTCAGAGTTCGACGCAGATCTTCCCGAAGTGCTTCTGCGACTCCTGGTGGCGGAAGGCGTCGGCGAGCTGCTCGAGCGGGAAGGTCGAGTCGATCACGGGCGCGATCGCGGAGACCTCGACGGCCCGGATCATGTCCTCCTGCTGGGCGCGGCTGCCCACGGTGATGCCCTTGAGCGTGGCGTTCCGGCTGAACAGGGCGGCGGTGGGCACCTCGCCCGCGAAGCCCGCGAGCACGCCGATGAGCGAGATGTGCCCGCCGATGCGCACGGCCTCGATGGACTGGGGCAGGGTGCCGGCGCCGCCGATCTCCACGACCACGTCGACACCGCGCCCGTCCGTGAGCTCCAGGGCACGCTTGCCCCAGGCCGGGGTCGAGCGGTAGTTGATGAGTTCGTCGGCGCCGAGGGCGGCCAGGCGCTCGAGCTTCTCGTCGGAGGAGGAGGTCGAGATCACGCGGCAGCCCGCGGCCTTCGCGAACTGCAGCGCGAAGATCGACACGCCGCCGGTGCCCTGCGTGAGCACCGTGTCGCCGGGCTTGATCCGCGCCTCGGCCATGAGCCCGCGCCAGGCGGTCAGGCCGGCGCAGGTCAGGGTCGCTGCCTGGGCGGCGCTCCAGCCCTTCGGCATGCGCGTGAAGCCCGTCGCCGGGCGGGTGACGCTCTGGGCGGCGAAGCCGTCCGCGTGGTCTCCGGGGACGCCGATGAGCTTCGGGAGCGTCGGCTCGCCGTCCTGCCAGCCCGGGAAGAAGCAGCTCAGGACCGCGTCTCCCTCGGCGAAGGCGGTGACGCCCTCGCCCACGGCGGTGACGACGCCGGCGCCGTCCGACATGGGGATGCGGCCGTCGTCCACGGGCAGCATGCCGGCCACGACCGCGTAGTCGTGGAAGTTCAGCGAACTCGCCTCCACACGCACCTGGATCTCGCCGGGGCCCGGGTCGCGGGGCTGGATCTCGGCCGCGGACAGCTGGTCCAGGCCACCGGGTTTCGCGAGGCGCATCGCACGCATGGAACGCTCCTTCGAGTTCGGGGGGAGTGGTTCGGGCTTCGGGGCGCGGGAGCGTAGCGGAGTTCACGCCTCGCGCGACAGGCCTCCGGCCGCTGCGCGAGTCCCGCAGGGGCGCCCGCGCGGGAGGGATCGACCCGGTTGATCGAGGTCATAGCACCATTCGATTGGATTCATGAACCTCTTCTCCCGATGCTGCATCCCACAGCAATGACGCTGTCCTGGAGGAGAGATCCATGCGACGTCCCCTTTCCCTGGCCGCGGCGATCGCCGTCGCCTCCGCAACGATCGGCACGGCGGTGCCGCTCGCCGCCGAGATGGCGCCGGAAGCCGGCAAGGCGAAGCCGAACCAGTTCTGGTGGCCCGAACTGCTCGACCTGTCCCCCCTGCGCGACCACGACGTGTCGTCCAATCCCTACGGGGCCGACTTCGACTACGCGGAAGCCTTCGCGAGCCTCGATCTCGACGAAGTGAAGGCGGATCTCCGGGAGGTCATGACCACCTCCCAGCCCTGGTGGCCCGCCGACTACGGCCACTACGGCCCCTTCTTCATCCGCATGGCCTGGCACAGCGCCGGCACCTACCGGGTGGCCGACGGACGCGGCGGTGCCGGCGGCGGCCAGCAACGCTTCGAGCCGCTGAACAGCTGGCCCGACAACGCCAACCTCGACAAGGCGCGCCGCCTGCTCTGGCCCGTGAAGCAGAAGTACGGCCGCAGCCTGTCCTGGGCGGACCTCATGGTCCTCGCCGGCAACGTCGCCATGGAGGACATGGGCTTCAAGACCTTCGGCTTCGCCGGCGGCCGCGCCGACGACTGGGAGCCGGATCTCGTCTACTGGGGCCCGGAGGCCGAGCTCGGCACCTCCGACCGAGGCCGCGGCGAGGGCATCGAGCAGCCGCTCGGTGCGACCACCATGGGGCTCATCTACGTGAACCCCGAAGGTCCCGGCCGCAGCCACGACCCGGTCGCGGCGGCGGCGCAGATCCGCGAGAGCTTCGGCCGCATGGCCATGAACGACGCGGAGACCGTCGCGCTCATCGCCGGCGGCCACACCTTCGGCAAGGTGCACGGTGCCGGCTCGCCGGCGGACTGCGTCGGCGCCGATCCCTCCGGGGCGCCCATCGAGGAGCAGGGTCTCGGCTGGAAGAACTCCTGCGGCAAGGGCAACGCCGAGGACACGATCACCAGCGGCCTCGAGGGCGCCTGGACCGCTGCCCCGACGCAGTGGACCATGATGTACCTGACGAACCTCTTCTCCTACGAATGGGAGCAGACCACGAGCCCCGCCGGTGCGGTGCAGTGGATCCCGAAGGACGGCCAGGCCGCGGGGACCGTGCCCGACGCGCATCGCGACGACGTGCGCCACGCGCCGATCATGCTCACCACGGACCTCTCCCTGAAGGAGGATCCGGTCTACCGGGAGATCTCGAAGCGCTTCCTGGAGAACCCGGAGGAGTTCGAGGACGCCTTCGCCCGCGCCTGGTTCAAGCTCATCCACCGGGACATGGGGCCGCGCGCCCGCTACGTCGGCGACGAGGTCCCCGAGGAGTCGCTGCTGTGGCAGGACCCGATTCCCGAGGGGGACCACCCGCTGATCGAAGCGCGGGACATCGCGAAGCTGAAGGAGGAGATCCTCGAGTCCGGGCTCACGGTGCCGGAGCTGGTGCGCACGGCCTGGGCCGCGGCGGCGAGCTACCGCGGTACGGACATGCGCGGCGGCGCGAACGGCGGTCGCCTGCGGCTCGCGCCGCAGAAGGACTGGGCCGTGAACGATCCGGAGGAGGTCGCGAAGGTCGTCGCGAAGCTCGAGGAGATCCAGGAGGACTTCAACGGCGGCTTCTTCAACCGCAAGCGCGTGTCCCTGGCGGACCTGATCGTCCTCGGCGGCGCAGCGGCCATCGAGAAGGCGGCCGCCGATGCCGGCTACGACGTGGAGGTGCCCTTCACGCCGGGCCGTGGCGACGCCACCCAGGAGCAGACGGACGTCGAGTCCTTCGCCGTACTCGAGCCGAAGGCCGACGGCTTCCGGAACTACTACAGCGCCGAGGCGCTGTATTCCCCGACCGAGTCCCTCGTGGACCGTGCGGACCTGCTCACGCTGACCGTGCCGGAGATGACCGTGCTCGTCGGCGGCCTCCGGGCCCTCGACGCGAACACCGGTGGCGCCGACCACGGTGTGTTCACGGACCGGCCCGGGACGCTCACGAACGACTTCTTCGTGAATCTCCTGTCCATGGACACGGAGTGGACCAAGGCGGAGGACATGGAAGGCATCTACGAGGGTCGTGACCGGGCGACCGGCGAGCTGAAGTGGACCGCCACGCCGGTGGACCTGATCTTCGGCTCGCACTCCGAGCTCCGCGCCATCGCCGAGGTCTACGGCTCCGCCGACGGCGACGAGAAGTTCGTGCAGGACTTCGTCGAGGCCTGGACCAAGGTCATGACGCTCGACCGCTTCGACGTCTGAGGCTCCACCCGGACCCGGAGCGTCCGCTCCGGGTCCGGTTTCCTCCCGATCCTTCCGTCCTGCGCGCGACCTTCTCCCGCTTCGTGCGACCTGCCCCGAACCCCGCGGGCCTTCATGCCGCCAGCACGGGCGCCTCGTGCACGGTCCTGCGCGCTTCCACCTCGTCGATCAGGAAGTGCGCGACGTCGCGCCGCGAGATCGTTCCGTAACGGTAGTCGCCGGGCTCCCGGAGCACGTCGTAGCGCTCCGTGCGCGGACCGTTCGTGAGCCTGGCCGGCCGGACGATGGTCCAGTCCAGCTCGCTCTGCCGGATCAGTCGCTCCTGCTCGGACTTGTCCCGGTACACGCGACCGAGGACGAACTCGAAGGGCAGCCGGACCGGCAGGCGCATGTGTCGGCGGCTCGTGCCGGCGCCGAAGCCGGTGACGGCGACCAGGCGCTCGACGCCCGCGCCGTGCATGGCGTTCAGGAGCGTGCGGGTGGCCTCGGAGAAGAGCGTCACGGGCCCCGTGAACATGCGCGGCCCCAGATCGACCCCGAGTGCCTGCACTACCACGTCGACGTCCTCGAGGGCCCGGCGCACGTTCGACGGATCGAGCGCGTCCCCGGGCATGCGCTCCAGC
>JAZBPF010000336.1:0-6404 GCA_036351515.1 Pseudomonadales bacterium
GAGCTTGTCCGCGTCCACCTGGTCGAGATCGCCGTCGTCCTGCACGGAGCGCAGCTGCTGCTCGAGGGAGTCGAGGTCCTGGAGCTGCCCCATGAGATCCATGGCCGCGTTCAGGTCGAGGGACTCGTCGCCGGAGAAGCGGTAGCGCTGGCCGCCGGCGGGGTCGAGGAAATCGAGTTTCTGCATGAGCCGGCGCAGCTCGGAGTCGAGCTCCGCGTCCCCGAGCCGGTCCGAGAGCAGCTGCTGGAGCTGCTCGAACTGGCTCGTGGGCAGGGACATCATGAGCGACTGCATGGCCGCCATCTGCGACTGCATCTGCTGGATGAGTTCGTCGAGGGACTTCGGCGGGTTCTCGCCGAACATGTCTCCGTACTTCTCCATGAAGCCGTCGAAGTCCGGCTCCTCCCCGGCGATCCTCTGCACGAGGAGTTCGTCGAGATCGCGCACCATGTCCTTCATGCGCTGGATGTCGCCGTCGGAGAGCTCCCGGATCATCTTCTCGACGTCCTTGAAGAAGCTCTTCGTCACCGCCTGGCGGAGCTCGTCGAGGAGCTCCTCGAAGCGGCGCTGCGCCTCCGGCTCCACGAACTCGTAGTCCTGGAGCGCCTGGATGCGCCCGGGCGCGTCCTCCGGCAGACCGTCGAGGAAGGCGCGGTTGCGCCCGGCGATGTCGCCCATGAGATTGGAGGCGAAGTCGTCCGCCTTCCCCGGCGCCCCGCCGTCGGCGGACGCGCCTTCCGAGGCCGCGCGCTTCCCGGAAGCCGCTTCCGGTGAGCCGGCCTCCGGCGCGCCGGGCGCGCCGGCGGGCGCGTCGCCCGTGCGCGGATCGAGCCGGTCGAGGCCCGCCCGCTCGAGCGCGAGGACCTCGTCGAGCTGCTCGGCGATGCCGTCGAGGATGCTCGAGAGGTCGAAGCGGTCGAGGCGCTCCCTACGCTGCTGGCGCAGCTGCCGGAGCAGGTCGCGCAGGCCACCCATGGGGCCGCCGTCGCCGTCGAGTCCGCGCTGCAGGAGGCTGCGCAGGGCGGAGCGGAGATCGCCGAACTGCATCAGGTCGTCGGCGAGCTGCTCCATGATCGTGTCCGCGTCCGGGAAGGCATCGACCTGCGAGCCGTCCCAGCGGGAGTAGCGGTAGCGCTGCGAACGCAGGATCACGTCACATCCCCCGGTAGGTGGTGGTGCCCGCGACGGAGGCCTTGTTCAGGCGCTTGCTCAGGTGCAGGCCCTCGAGCACGAGCTCGCAGGCCGCGGCGCGCACCCCCGTGCTGCCCTCGGGCGCCAGGCGGGCGACGGCGTCGGCGAGCCCCTCCACGGAGCGGGCGAGCTCCGTGTAGGCGGCCGCGGGTACCGCCTCGCCCACCTCCGCCGCGGCGCCGGCATCGAAGGCCGCGACCACGGTCTCGACGCTCTCCGGCGAGACCCGGCGCCGGAACACCTCCTGCACCGCCTGCTCGAGCAGGTGCGCGAGGATCTGGTCCTCCCGCCCTTCCTCGAAGGCCTCGAACTCGACCTTGCCCTGCATGGAGGAGACGAGGAACGGCAGGTCCGAGACCCGCGGCACCACCTCCTGCTCGCCCGTGCGGATGGCCCGGCGCAGGGCGTTCGCGAGCACCGTCTCGTAGTTGGAGACGCTCGCGCGCACGGAGACGCCGGAGCGCTGGCTGATGTCCGGCGAGCGCCGGGCGAGGCGCGTGAGCTCGGCGAGGATCTCCTTCATGAACTCCGGCACCGTGACCCGGTACTCGCCCATGTCCAGGCGCGTGCGCTCGAGCTCCATGACCCGGATCTCCTGCTCGAGGGTCTCCGGATAGTGGGTGCGGATCTGGGCGCCGTAGCGGTCCTTGAGCGGCGTGATGATGCGCCCGCGGTTCGTGTAGTCCTCCGGGTTCGCCGTGGCGACGATGAGCACGTCCAGGGGCAGGCGGACCTTGTGCCCGCGGATCTGCACGTCCCGCTCCTGCATGACGTTCAGCAGGCCCACCTGGATCCGCTCGGCGAGATCCGGCAGCTCGTTGATGGCGAAGATGCCGCGGTTCGTGCGCGGGATCAGGCCGTAGGAGAGCGTGAGCTCGTCGGAGAGGTAGCGCCCCTCGGCGATCTTGATCGGGTCCACCTCGCCGATGAGGTCGGCGATGGTGATGTCCGGCGTCGCGAGCTTCTCGCCGTAGCGCGTCTCCCGATGGATCCAGCGGATCGGCGTGGCCTCGCCGTGCTCCTCCACGAGGGCGCGGCCCTGGGGGCTCATGGGCGCGAAGGGGTTCTCGGGAATCTCGACGCCGTCGAGGACGGGCGTCCATTCGTCGAGGAGCGTCACCAGGGAGCGGATGAGGCGCGTCTTCGCCTGGCCGCGCTCGCCGAGGAGGATCATGTCCTGCCCCGCGAGGATGGCGTTCTCCACCTGCGGCAGGACCGTGTCCTCGTAGCCGACGATGCCGGGGAACAGGTCCTCCCCGTCGGCGAGCTTGCGCATGAGGTTCCGCCGCAGCTCCTCGCGGATCGGCAGCACCTCGTAGCCGCTGGCGTGGAGATCACCCAGGGTGGTCGGTCGGTCCTCGTGCACGCGCGGACTCCTCGTCGCTGCGGGCACCGGCTCCTTCCGTCGGCGACGGCGTCGGAGCGGATGCGCCGGGCGCACGCGGCGTCCCTCGCGGATCCTCCGCCGGGGACGCCCCGGCGCGGATGACTTCCACCCGAGCATACAGGGAGCGCTGCGGCCGGTGCATCAGCCGTCGGGAGGCCCGTCCAGCTCGACGAGCAGCAGATTGCCGCGGCCGCCCACGACCACCACCGACGCCCCGGCCCGGTTGTGCTCCGGGGCCGGCGGCGCCGCGCAGCGCGCCCGCCAGGACTCGCCGCGCACGCGCACCCGCGCCGCGGGCGGATCTCCGTGGAAGGGGCGCTCCAGCCGCCCGCGCGCCCCGCGCAGGGCCTCCACGGGCGAGTGGGGCCGCTCGATGCCGACCAGGCGCAGGGCCTGGTGCACCAGCGCCTCGAGGGCCTCGTTCAGGGGCAGATGGAAGGTGAGCACCCAGAGCGTCCCCAGGAAGGTGAGGAGCAGCAGCAGGAGGGAGAACGCGTCCATGGCTTCATGCTACGTGGACAGTGCGCCCGCGGCGCCCGGAGAATCGGGGACGGGAAGGGAGGAGACCCACCATGGCAGAGACCGACACGATCGCCCGGCAGCGCACCGTCGACGACTGGCCCGCCCTCGTCGACGCCCTGAACCGGCACCTGCGCCTGCGCACCACGCCGATCGGCATGAAGCGCTTCCGCACGCGGGAGGAGATGGAGGCGGTGCCGCGGATCCGCAGGCCGAGCGCCATCCACACCATGGACCAGATCGTCGGCCAGGCGGCCCGCAACGGCTGGACCGTGGGCATCACCGCGGAGGACCTGGTCGGCGCCCAGTGCGGCGTCGTGGTGGGGCTGCATCCCGCGGACGAGGAATGGCTCAGCGGCGCGCGCATGACCGGCGTCTGGTACGGGACCCCGGAGGACGCGGCGGCGCACCAGGCCGCCATGGACCGCCCGAGCCACGGCACCCACGAGGCGATCGCCGTCTCCCCGCTCGCCTCCGGGCGCCTGGATCCGCCGGACATCTGCCTCATCTACGCGACGCCGGCGCAGATGATCCTGTTCGTGAACGGCCTGCAGTGGACCGGCTACCGGAAGCTCGAGTGGGGCTGCGTCGGCGAGTCCTCCTGCGCCGACTCCTGGGGCCGGGCGCTGGCGAAGGACGAACCGAGCCTGTCCATCCCCTGCTTCGCCGAGCGCCGCTACGGGGGCGTCATGGAGGACGAACTGCTCATGGCGATCCCGCCCCGCTACCTGCCGGGCGTCCTCGACGGCCTCGAGGCCCTCGCCCGCAACGGCCTGCGCTACCCGATCCCGCCCTACGGCGTGAACAACGACGTGCGCGCGGGCATGGGGGTCAGCTACGGGACCTGACGCCCGGAAGACGCCCGGAGCGGAACGGGCATGACGGAGCATCTCCGGGAGGGAGAGACGTGAGCCAGGAAGGCCAGCTCCTCGAACGCAAGTCCCTGCGCGCGGTGCTGGGCAACTCCGCCAACTGGGCGGAGCTCGCCAAGGAATGCATCGCCTTCGCGAACGCCGTCGGCGGCGTGCTGGAAATCGGAATCGAGGACGATGCGGAATCGCCACCGGCGGATCAGCGGATCCCGTCCGAGCTGCCGGAGCAGGTATGCCGCAAGCTCGCCGACCGGACCGTGAACGTCCAGATCCTGCCCCGAATCGTTGCGGCGACGGACGGTGGCCAGTATCTCGAACTGCGCGTTCCGCGCGCGTCGGCGGTGGCTTCGACCACCGACGGAAGATACTTCCTGCGGGTCGCGGATCAGAGCCGGCCGATCACGGGCGACGACGTGATGCGGCTCGCGAACGAGCGAACCTCTCTCGCATGGGAGACGCAGACCACGCTCGGGATGTCGAGGAAGGACGCGGATCCCGTCCAGCGCGATCGACTTCTCACGGCACTGAGACGCTCGGACCGTGTGAAATCGTCGGTGAAGGAAAGGACCGACGACGAGCTGCTCGACCACTACCTGCTGGCCGAGGGCCCCGTCCTCACGAACCTCGGGGTACTCTGCATCGGATCCCGTAGCCAGCGCGCACGACTGACCACCGCGCCGGTGATTCAAGCCGTGAAGTACGACCAACACGGCCAGAAGGTCAACAAACTGGTCTGGGACGACTACACCCGAAGCCCGATCGAACTGATCGAATCCGTATGGTCGGAGATCCCCGATTTCCGCGAGCACTACGAGCTCCCGGACGGTCTCTACCGGCAGGAAGTCCCCGCGTACGACGAGGAGGTGGTTCGGGAGCTTCTCGTGAACGCCCTGGTCCATCGTCCCTACACGCATCGAGGCGACATCTTCGTGAATCTGCATCCGGACCGGCTGGAGTTGGTCAACCCGGCCCCCTCCCGCTCGGCGTGACACCCCGGAACGTGCTGCACACCACGGTGCGACGCAACGAACACCTCGCTCGCCTGTTCCACGATCTGAAGCTGATGGAGCGGGAGGGAAGTGGGGTAGACCGGGTCTTCGAGGTACTGCTTTCGCAAGGACGTCCGGCACCGGAGATCACGGAGACGCACGAGCGCGTACAGGTCACGGTGCGTCGCCGCATCCTGAAGCCCGAGGTGATCGACTTCGTCGCGCGCGCCGACCAGACCTTCCAGCTCACGCAACGAGAGCGGATCACGCTGGGGCTGCTGGCGCAGATGGACGCCATGACGGCACGCGAGCTGATGGAGCAGCTCGAACTCGATTCCGTGGAAGCACTCGCGCCCTGGACGAAGCGACTGATCGACTGGGGGCTCGTGCGCAGCACAGGTCGGACACGGGCCACGCGGTACTTCGTCGAACCGTCGCTGCTTCGAACCCTGGAGTTCTCGGGGCCCACCACCCTGAAGCGGATCGAGCCCCACCGCCTCGGCGCGCTCCTGGTCGAGGATCTTCGTCGCTATCCCGGCTCCGCAATCAGCGAGATTCACCGACGGGTCGCACCGGAACTCCCGCGGAGCCGGCTGAAGCGGGCCATCGACGAACTCGTCGAACGAGGCGAATTGAGGTACGAAGGCGAAAGACGATGGAGGCGCTACCGGGCGACTCGCTGAGCGCCTATCGATCGGAACTGATCCTATCGGGCACCGTGGTCGATAGACCCCGCTCGATAGAACACAAAATCTTTTAGAAACAAAAGCCTGTATCGCTTCCGAACGCACGCGAGCCCAGCTCGCGACACGGTCCGACATCTCGTCGTGACTCGTTCGAGATCGACCCATCCGCGGCAACCCCAGGCGAGCTCAGGCCGCCGCGAAGCCCCCGCGGGCGCCGTTGATGGCGCTCACCTGCCCGTTGAGGGTCCAGAGGTCGAAGAGCCAGAACAGCAGGAACAGGAGCGCGAAGGGCGGGACGGTCACGAGCGAGGTGACCGCGGCGAGGAGCCAGAGGACGCCGGTGACCCACTTGCCGAGGTAGATCCGGTGGATCCCGAAGGCGCCGAGGAAGCCGAGCAGGAGCCAGGCGATCGTGTAGCTCTTCTCGCCCGCCGCGAAGCGCAGGTCCGCCTCCCGGTCCATGGACGGGATCAGGAACAGATCCACGATCCAGCCCACGAACAGCAGTCCGAGGGTGAAGAACCAGATCGTCCCGGTCACGGGCCGGCCGTAGTAGAAGCGGTGCGCGCCCATGAACCCGAAGATCCAGAGGACGTAGCCGATCAGCTTGCTGTGCGTGTCGCCGTGCATGGGGCCTCGCGTACGGGGAATACCCGACCATGGTATCGGGCCCCGGACGCTCGTAGCATGCCGTCCCGTCGTCGGGATCCTTCGTCCCGCCGCAGGAGGAGCGCCGTGGGCGACGTCGTCGATTTCGGGA
>JAZBPF010000337.1:0-5418 GCA_036351515.1 Pseudomonadales bacterium
CCCGCACCGGCCTCCGCGGCGCCCGCGGAGAGGAGGATCGAGCTGTGACATCGCATCGCAGGACCCCGTCCATGCTGCCGGCGCTCGCCGCCCTGGCCCTCGCCGCCCTCTGCGCTCCGGCCCTCGCCGCGACGGACCTCGACGAACGCACGGACGCCGCCCTCGACGGGCGCGTGGAGGTCTCGAACACGAGCGGCGCGGTGCTCGTCCGGGGCTGGGACCGCCCCGAGGTCCACGTCACCGGTCGGCTCGGGGAGGGCACCGAGGAGCTCCGCTTCGAGCGCCGCGGCGACCGGGTCGTCGTCGAGGTGCGCCTCCCGCGGCGCGGCGGTCGCGACGTCGAGCCGACGAACCTCGAGGTCTCGGTGCCGCGGGCGAGCACCGTGGAGATCGACACGGTGGACGCGGAGATCACGGTGCTCGCGCTCGAGGGACGGCTCCGGGCGCACAGCGTCAGCGGCGACCTGCAGGTCGAGACCGCCGGCCGGGAGCTCGAACTCGAGAGCGTCAGCGGCGACGTGCGCCTCGAGGGCGCCGGCCAGGACGCCCGGCTGCGCCTGTCCTCCGTGAGCGGCGACGTGCGCGCCGAGGGCGTCTCCGGCGAGGTGGAGGCGGGGAGCGTCAGCGGCGACCTCGTGCTCGCGCTCGGGACGGTCCGTCGCCTGGAGGTGAACAGCACGAGCGGGCGCCTGGAGCTCCGCACGGCCCTCGAACCGGACGCCCGGCTGGACCTCGAGAGCGTGAGCGGCGACGTCGAGATCACGGTCGACGGCGCGACCGACGGCCGCTACGAGCTCCGTTCCTTCGCCGGCGACGTCGAGGCCTGCTTCGGCCCGGAGCCGGAGCGGCAGCACTACGGACCGGGCAGCCGCCTCGACTTCACCCAGGGGGACGGCGGGCCGCTCGTGCGGATCCAGACCATGAGCGGCGAGATCGAGGTCTGCGACTGAACGCACAGCAGGGCGCGCCTCGCCCACCGGAGCCCCCGCCGCTCTAGACTGGGGGCCCCGCTCGCCGCAGGAACTGCTCCGTGACCGCACCGGATCCGACCGCAGCCCTTCCGGACCGCGAGGACGTCGTCGCCACGGCGGCGCTCCTCGGGGACCGGATCGTGCGCACGCCGCTCCTCTCCGCCCCGGTCCTCGACGCGCGCGTGGGCGCGCGCATCCTCCTGAAGCTCGAGAACCTGCAGCACACGAACTCCTTCAAGTTCCGCGGGGCGCTCTCCCGCCTGCTGCGCCTGCCGCCGGAGGAGCGGCGCCGCGGCGTCGTCGCCTGGTCCTCCGGCAATCACGGCCGCGCCGTGGCGGCCGCGGCCCGGCAGCTCGGGATCGCGGCGACCGTGGTCATGCCCACGGACGCCCCCGCCGTGAAGCGGGACCGCACGGCGCGGGAGGGCGCGCGCATCGTCGCCTACGACCGCGCGCGGGAGGACCGGGAGGCCATCGCCCGTGCCATCGCCGCGGACACGGGCGCAGTGGTCGTGCCGTCCTACGACGACCGCTGGGTGATCGCCGGCCAGGGCACGGCCGGCCTCGAGGTCCTCGCCCAGGCGGAGGCCGACGGCCTGCGGCCGGAGGCGCTGCTCGTGTGCTGCGGAGGCGGCGGCCTCACGGCGGGCTGCGCCCTCGCCCTCGAGGGCAGCGGAATCGCCGTGCACACGGTCGAACCGGAGGGCTGGGATGACCACGCGCGCTCCTTCGCCGCGGGGACACGGCAGATCGCGGACGGGGGCAGCGGTCTCTGCGACGCCCTGCTCTCGCCGACCCCCGGCGCCCTCACCTGGGCGATCAACCGGGCGCGGGTGCGCTCCGGTCTCGTCGTGACCGAGGCCGCCGTGCGCGAGGCGGTGGCCTTCGCTTTCCACGAACTGCGCCTGGTGCTGGAACCGGGCGGCGCAGTCGCCCTGGCGGCGGTGCTGAGCGGCGCCCTGCCCGTGGCCGGTCGGACCCTCGCCGTGGTCGTGAGCGGCGGCAACGTGGATCCGGGCTGGCTCGCCGCGCTCGTGACGGACGCGGAGGGGGGCGCCGATCACCAGCGCCAGCGGAGCTCCGCGTAGCCGTAGGTCGTCGGAGGACCGGACGCCGGGGAGGCCCGGCGGACGAAGCGACCGGCCTCGAGGCGCACCGCGCCCAGTTCCAGCTGCAGGCCGCGCTCCGGCCAACCCAGGGCCAGCGCCGTCTCGAACTGGTCGCCCACGTGCGTGCCCGCGGCCCCCGACGGGTCCGCGACGCCCGCCGGCACCCAGGCGTCGCGGGCGGACTCGAGGTCGACGCGGCGCCAGGCGCCGCGCCAGCGCAGGGTCGTCCCGCCCCGGAGCCGGGGCGTCCAGTCGAAGCGGAGCTCGGGACTGACGACGTTGGCCCGCGCGATCGCGCCGTACAGCCCGGTCGGGCCGTACTCGAAGCGGCGCGCGCCGAACAGGGTGTCGAAGCGGCCGCTGCGCCCGTCCGCGGGATCGTCGTCTCCGCTCGCCGCGTCGAGCGCCGCGCGCAGCAGCAGCGTCGGTACGGCACCGGGACGCCAGCCCACCGAGGCGTGTCCGAACCACGCGCGGTGCCGCTGGCTCGTGGGCCGGTCCGGGAGCCGCCGCTCGCCGGTCTGCCGCGCCAGCTCCAGCTCGTAGCCCACGCCGCCGGGCGCCGCGGGCCGGTGCAGGCGCAGACCGGCGGTCCACAGATCGCGGCGGCCCTCGCCGCGCACGTCGCGAAGGTGCAGCAGCGTGGCGGCCACTTCACCGAAGGCGCGATCCGTCGCGACCTCCAGGCCCTGGAAGGCGAGACCACTCCCCGCCTCGTCGACCGCGATCTCGTTGTCGAGGACGTCCTCGAGGGCGAGGGGGCGGGGTCGGTTGGGCCAGGCCACGAAGGCGCGTCCCCGCAAGGCCTCCCCGCGGTGTTCCCAGTCGAGCCCCGTGAAGGCGTTGATCGTGTTGCGGTAGCGGTTGCGGGCCACGAGACGCCGCGACCCGAGGTCCAGCGTGAAGCGTCCGAGGCGCACCACGTCGGTGGGCGTCTCTCCGGCGCCGAAGGCGAGGCGCAGCTGTGCCTGCAGGACTTCCAGGGTGTTGACCGCGGCGGCGTTCACCGCCGAACCGCGATCCGCAGCGAACTGACGCCCGTCGAGCAGCTCCAGCACGAAGCCGACCGGCCGCGCCTCCGAGGCGACGCGCACGCGCGTGCGCAGGAAGGTGACGGCATCCTGCTCCGAGAGCCGCGCCACGCTCCGGAACTGCCCGTCGATCCCTTCGTGCCGGAGCCGGATCTCTCCGTCGGTGACGAGCGCGGCACCGGCTCGCGGGGCGAGACTCAGCTCGGCGAGGACGACGAGGGCGCCGAGGAGGCACCGCGCCCCGCGGCGGGCACGTCGCGCCGACGGCCGTCGCGTCTCCGTTCGGCGCAACTCAGCCGCTCCGCGGCGACCCGGTAGGGAGCCGGGCCGAGCGCAGGGGCTCCGCGTGCACCGCGAGCAGTTCGACGAAGCGCGGCAGGGACAGGGCCGTGAAGGTGCGCACGAAATCGCGGACCCGGTCCAGGGTGACGCCCCCGGCCAGGTCGAGCTCCGCCTCGATCACCGGATCCCCGGCCTCGTCGATGTAGACCTTCGAGAAGCGATAGTCGCGGTTCCAGGCGTTCGCCGCGTCGGCGGGCAGCACCACGTCGGAGAACCCCGCGTACAGCAGCACGAACGCGCCGTCGTAGGAGCCGACGAGCGCGAGCACCCGGACACCGTCGACCTCGAGCACGAGATCGCCGTCGCCGTCTACCTCACCGCCCGTGTAGCCGAACTCCTCGAAGACGCCGGCAAGCCCGGACGCCTCGAGGCGCGCGACCACACCGGAATCCTCGGACGCCGGCGGCGTCGCGGCGCAGCTCGCGGCCAGGAAGACCGTCGACAGCAGCAGGGCCGTCCGGCGCCGGAGGGTTCGTCGCTGCACCGCCATGGTTCGTGCTCCGCTGCCCGAGGGACCGGCGGCCGCAGGAGCGGCCGCCGCGGGAAGGCGGACAAGGGTACACCAGCACTTTGCGTGGACCGCACGCGGAGCCGGTCAGCCGCGGAGGGCGAGCTCCCGACGGACCTCCCGGATCAGCCGGCGCCGGAGCAGAGCGCGGTGCGTCCAGAGGGCGAGGAGCGCCCCCGCTCCTGCCGCGAGCCCATGGAACAGGATCGACAGCGGTGGAGCGGGCGCGAGGACAGAGAGCAGGACCACGAGCGTGCAGATTGCCAACGCAGCCACAGCTAGCGAGATGACTAGCGCTCGAGCGGCGAGACCAGGCGAACGCCTCATTGCAGCCTCGAGTACAGCGGAGACATCAGGCTCGTCCATGTTCGCGAGTTCGGGGATGGAACGACGAATCGATTCTCCCATCTCCAGAAGCCCTCCTCTCAGGACCAGTACCCGCGACGACTAGCGTTCGGTCGCGAAGTAGTATCCGACGTTGGCCAGCGCGCCGACCGTCAGCCCGACGCCGAAGCCCACGAGATTTCCCCAACCGGGAACGATCGATCCGGCAGCGAGCCCCGCCACACCGGACGCCCATGTGGTCGCTAGGCCCATGGAGAGACCGCCGCCGCCCCCGACCTCGCGCCGTGGATCGAGGCGCGTCTGGGAACCACCGCTGACGTACTGGATTTCCTTCTCGGTTAGTTCACGCATGGTACTGCCCTCCAATGAAGTGGACGGGCAGCGTCGCAATGCCGGCAAGGTGATCACAAAGCTGGATTGCTGGCAGAAGCGTGCGATTTCACTCACATACGCGTGAGGACTGGACCAAAGGGGTCACAGGACCCGGAGTGGCGTCTGTTGACAGGATAGCGACGCGGGGAACGCGTGTTTGGTGGGCCCGGCAGGGCTCGAACCTGCGACCTAAGGATTATGAGTCCCCTGCTCTGACCAACTGAGCTACGGGCCCGGCAGCGAAAAGTATACCGTCGGCGCCGCGTGCGGGCCGGGGTCAGTCCGCCGGCGCGCAGACGTCGTAGCGGCGGCACAGGAAGCCGCGGTACTGGGGCGCGCTGCGTGCGACCGCCTCGAGGCCGCCGCGGCGGAAGGCGCGCTCGAAGGCCTCGGTCTCCGCCTCCAGCTCCGCGAGGAGCCGCACCTTCACGTCCTCCTCGAGGAAGGCGTGGACGAGGGAGTTCCGCGACAGCGTGCGCAGCTCCTCCCAGGACAGGTCGAACTCGCGCACGGCCACGAAGAACTCGTCCGTCATGGTCGAGTCCCACATGCCGCGATCGTCCGTGGCCAGGGCGACGGGGATGCCGAAGCGCAGGTACTCCGGGAAGGGATGCTCCGCGTAATCGTCCACGTACTCGAGGAGCAGGTTCGAGATCAGGTTGATCTCCACGAGCCAGGGTCCCCGGCGCATGAGCAGCATCGTGTCCGGGTCCGTGATCAGGTTCAGCCCGTGGCCGATC
>JAZBPF010000338.1:0-5870 GCA_036351515.1 Pseudomonadales bacterium
CCTCCCGCCGCGCACGCCCGGCAGGTGGCCTCGAGCACGAGCTCGGCCTCCTTCAGGAGCGTGTCGGCCCGGTAGTAGCTCTGGGCGTCCTCGCTCGCGCGGAGCAGGCCCTGCTCCTTGTGCTGGAGCTCCGTGCGCATGTCCGCGAGGACCCGCTGGCGGATCGGGCAGGTCTGGGAGCAGGTGTTGTAGTCCCCGCGCAGGGACACGAACTTCACGTTGAAGTAGCGGTTGTAGAGCTCCTCGGCGCGGCGGCGGCTCAGCACGCCGGCGTCGACCTGACGGACCAGGAAGTCGCTGAAGTGCACCCGGTTCGACGCCGCCGGGTTGTCCTCGGCGAGGGCGAGGAGCTCGCCGAAGTAGGCGTCGAAGTGGTACTCGCAGCCGTCCCCGAGGCGCTGCTCCACCTCCAGGGTGGCCGCATCGAGGGTCGTGGGCAGCCGCGCCGTGCAGCGCTCCGCGGTCTGGGTGGTGGCGCAGCCCGAGAGGGCCAGGGCGCCGAGGGCGAGCAGGACGATGGACCGGATCATGGGGATCTCCTCCTTCCGGCGGGTCACATGGCGAGCGGGCTGACGAAGGGCGCTTCGCCGACCGCGTAGGGCGGTGCGGCGATGGCGGCCTCGCCACCGCTCTCCCCGAACAGGATCTCCTTCACGCCGGAGACCACCGCGGCCATTTCCGGCGTGATGAGGCCGAAGGACTGGTTCAGCTGCTCCATGAGGGAGGCCCGGGCGATCTCCTGCTGGGTCGCGGCGATGAGCCGGGACGCGTCCTCCATGTCGAGGTAGATGTCCGAGGCGATCACCGCGAGGGAGCCGCCGGGACCGCCGCGGCGCGTGGCGACGAGGTCGTAGTACTGCTGGAAGCGGTCCGAGAGACGCACGCCGGAGCGCCCGCGCAGGGCGGGCCGGTCGGCGTTCGTGACCGGCCCCGCGTCCACCGCCCCGACGAGGCTGTCCTGGAGCGAGGTCGGCGTGGTGCGCAGCCCGATCTCCTCGTGCAGGCGCTTCTCGAGGCTCGTGCGCGTGTTCTCCACGGACCGTTCCATGGCCGGCAGGCGATCGCTCATGAGCTCGAGCATCTCGAGGTAGGTGGACCCGAGCTGGCGCGCGATGCGGTCGCAGCCCGGATCGCCGTCGGCACCGGCGCACAGGCTCTCCTCGTAGAGCTGCTGCTGGAGATCGAGGCGATGGATCACCTGCTGCAGGCTGTTCTCCATCTCCTCCGCCACCTGGCCGGTCTCGCGGATGTCCTCGAGGACCGTGGTGGGAAAGAGCCGCACGACGGGGCCGGCGCCCTCGGCGGCCAGCGCCGCCGGGGCGCCGGCCGCGGTCACGAGCGGCAGGGCGAGGGCCGCCAGGAGGCGGCGCAGGACGGGTTTCGGTGCGATGCGCATGACGTTCTCCCCGATGCCGGTGAAGGCCCGTCAGGTGACGGGCTCGAGATCCACGCGGATGCGCATGCGCTCGCCCGGATGGTCGTCCAGGCGACGCGTGAACTCGCGTCCGCGGTAGCGGTAGACGACGTCGTAGCCCTCGAAGACCGAGGTCCGGCGCGCCTCGTAGACCACCTCGCAGCGCTCGCGCCGCGCGGGACGGCCGCGCCAGTCGTCGTGGAAGTCGCTCCGGCGCCAGCGATCGTCGTCGCGGCGGCGGCTCGCGTTGTGGCCGACGGCGGCGCCGATGGCGGCGCCGGCGACGGTGAGGATCGGCTCGCCGCGACCGTCGCCGATGGCGTGGCCGAGGACGCCGCCGATGACGCCCCCGAGCACGGTCGCGGCGGGATTGCCGTCGCGGCGGCGGTCCGAGACCTCCACCCAGCGGTCGCGATCGCCGCGCCAGGGGTCGTAGCGCCCGCGATCGTGGCGCCCGCGGTCATCGGGGACGGCCCAGCAGCGCTCCACGGGCTCGTCCACGTGGCGGATGCCGTAGACCGGCTCCACGCGGACCACGTCGACCCAGGTGAAGTAGCCGTCCCGGTCGCCGCGGTCGAAGTGATCCGCCGAGGCGAGGGAGGCGGTGCCCAGCAGGGAGACCGCGAGCGCGGTCCTCAGGAAGCGTTTCTCGTGGCGGGTGTCCATGGTGCCTCCTCGTGCGTCGTCGAACGATCGACGGGAGGGATCATGGAGCGGGGAAACTTAACGACGTCTGAACTGGGGGGACGCGGAAGGGGGGCGCATGCCCCCCGGACATGAATCGGAACTGAACGGCGTCAGGCGAACTCCACCTCGCCGTCCGCCCAGGCGCGGATCAGGTGATGGGCGATGGCGATCGAGCCCGGGAGCTTCAGCGTCGGATGCTCGCCGGCCAGGGCCGCGCGCACGTCGTCCCGCGGGACCCAGCGCACGTCGTGCATCTCCTCGCGGTCGATCTCGATCTCCGTGGACAGTGCCCGGCCGTGGCAACCGATCATGAGCGAGGACGGGAAGGGCCAGGGCTGGGAGGAGTGGTAGCGCACCTCGCCCACGGCGACACCGGATTCCTCGAGGATCTCGCGACGCACCGCCTCCTCGATGGACTCGCCCTGATCGATGAAGCCCGCGAGCGCCGAGAACATGCCGATGCGCACGAGGGGGCCGTGGCTCTGGCCGAGCAGACAGTGATCGCCGTCGACGATCAGCATGATCGCCACGGGGTCCGTGCGCGGGAAGTGGTTGGCGCCGCAGGCCGGACAGCTGCGCAGATGCCCGCCCTTCTCCTGCTCCGTCGGTTCCCCGCAGGCGCTGCAGTAGCGGTGCGAGCGGTGCCAGTTCACCTGCGCCCGGGCCTGGGCGAGGATCCCCGTGTCCGCCGTGGGCAGGCTCATGGCGGCGCTGCGGGACTCCTGGAAGGCGAAGCCGCCGGCCAGCGCCAGCTCGTGGTTCGGATCGGCGATCTCCGAGAGATCGATGGCGAAGTGCGGAACCCCCTCCCCGTCGAGGCCGAGGAACACGGGCGGGACCGTGACCTCCAGGCGCTCGAGGTCCGCCGGCGACAGCCAGCCGAGGCGCGGCGCCTCGCCGGAGCCGTCGACGAGGACGTTCAGCTGCCACAGGGGCAGGTAGCGGGTCTTCGGCGCGTGGGCCGCGGCCGCGAGCCAGGCGGGGTCCCGCCGGCGCACGTCGGCGCGGTCCAGGGGGTTGCCCGCGAAGGTGTGGATCGTCGACACGCTGCGTCTCCTGCGGCTCCGGTTCGGCGCGCATTGTACGCAGCCGGGCCGGGGCTGCCCGCTCCGGGTCAGGGACGGCCGATGCGGTAGGGACCGAACTCCGGTGCCCGCTTCTCCGTGGCCGCGGCCGCCGCCTCCGCGCACTCGTCCGTCTCGTAGTAGAGGGCGACCGCCTGCATGCCGAGGCTCGAGAGGCCGCGCTGGTGCTCCGTGTCCGCGTTCAGGGAGCGCTTGGCCAGGGCGATGGCCGTGGGGCTGCGCTCGAGGAGCTCCCGGCACCAGCGCTCCACCTCCGCGTCGAGCTGCTCGTGGGGGACGACGCAGTTCACGAGGCCCATGGCCTCCGCTTCCCGGGCCGTGTAGCGGCGGCAGAGGAACCACATTTCCCGCGCCTTCTTCTCGCCGACGATGCGCGCGAGGTAGGCCGTGCCGAAGCCGGGATCGACCGAGCCCATGCGCGGGCCCACCTGGCCGAAGACGGCGCGCTCGGAGGCGATCGTGAGGTCGCAGAGCGCCGCGAGGACGTTGCCCCCGCCGATGGCGAAGCCCTGCACCCGGGCGATCACCGGCTTGGGGCAGTCCCGGATGGCCGTGTGCACCTGCTCCACGGGCAGACCGATGGTGCCCCGGCCGCCGTAGCTGCCGCCGGCGGCCGCGTGCGCCTTCTGGTCGCCGCCGGTGCAGAAGGCCTTCTCCCCGGCCCCGGCGAGGACCACGACGCCCACGTCCCGGGACCAGGCGGCCCGCTCGAAGGCGTCGATGAGCTCCTCGCAGGTCTCCGCCCGGAAGGCGTTGTAGACCTCGGGCCGATCGATGGTGATGCGGGCGATGCCGCCCTCGATGCGCAGTTCGACGTCCTGGTAGTCCTGTTCGCGCACGATCCCCGCTCCCCTGGCTTCCGGAACGGGGATCGTACCGCCGCTCAGGACTCCGGGGGGCGCTGCCCGCGACGCTCCGGGCCCCGCTCCTGCATGCGCTCGCGGCGCTCGGCGCGCTGCTCCGGCGTCATGGACTCCCGATGCGCGCGGCGCTGCTCGCGGATCCGCTCCCGCTCGGCCTCGGGCAGGGCGTCCCAGCGCTCCCGTGCCTCGGCGCGACGTCGCTCGCGCTCTTCGGGAGGCAGACCCTCCCAGCGGCCGCGGACCTCCCCGCGATAGCGCTCGCGCTCGGCCTCGTCGAGGCCGTTCCACCACTGCTGCCGTTCCTCCCGCAGTCGTTCGCGCTCCTCCGGGGGCATCTCGTCCCAGAGGGCGCGCCGCCGCTCGCGCACGGCCTCGCGCTCCGCGTCCGTCATGGCCTGCCACTCGGCCCGGCGCTCGGCGCGGAACAGCTCGCGCTCCTCCGGGGTCATGGCCCGCCAGGCCTCGCGCTGCTCGGCGATGGCGGCCGGAGAGGCGGGATCCGCGGGCTGCGCCGCGGCGCCGCCGGCCAGGGTCGCTGCGAGGAGGAAGAAGGTCACCCGTGTCCGTTGCATCGTCGTGCTCTCCCGTGTCGCGTCCGAAGGGACGCTCGGAGCATGAAACGCGCAACGGCGGGGTTCGTTGACCGGGATCAGCCCGCCAGCGCCCGCAGCCAGCCGACGACCACCACGGCGATCGCCAGCGCCGCGCAGGCCGCCTGGCCGAGGACCCCGAGGCGCCGCGGATCGAAGCGGCCCGCGGCGGTCCCGAGGAGCGCCCCGCAGGCGAAACCCGCGAAGTGCGCACCGACGTCGACGCTCCGGTCCTCGCCGCCGACGCCGGTGAAGGCGAGCAGGGCGAAGGCCGCGAACAGGGGCGCGAGGCTGCGCCGCCAGCCGAAGGCCCGCCGGCCACCCCGACGCCACAGCCAGGCGCCCACGAGCCCCACGGCGGCGAAGGTCGCCGTGGAGGCGCCGAGGGAGGCGAAGCGGTCCGCCTGCAGGGAGGCGTTCAGGAAGTTGCCGCCGATGCCGGCCAGCAGCACGAGCAGCCAGCCGAAGCCGGAGCCGAGGTAGCGGCCGACGTTGAGGCCGATCACCGCGCCGAAGACGGAGTTCGCGAGGATGTGCCCGAAGTCGGCGTGCAGCGTGAGCGCCGTGATCGGGCGCCACCACTGGCCCTCGAGGATCGCCAGGGTCTCCACGCGGCCGAGCGCGCGGACGTCCCCCTCGAGGAGGCCCGTGCCCTGGAGCGCCGGGATCATCCAGAGGACGAGGAGGTAGCCGAGGACGCCCCAGCGCCCCGTCTCCAGCTCCGGGACCGCGGGACCGGACGGCGCCGCGGCGGCCCGCTCCTGCCGCGCCGCCGCGAGCTGCGCCCGGGCCGCGGGCTCCTGCGCCGCCGGGACCCGCACGAGCCAGGCGTGGCCGTCGTGCTCCACGGCGTTGTCGAGGCCGACCGCGGTGAGCGTGAAGCCCGCCTCCTCCGCCGTGCGCCGGTCGAGGGCGACGGACACGGTGCTCCAGCCCTCGCGTCCCTCGGGCCGGGTGCGCGCGGGGCGCCGGGTCGGATGGTGGGCGCTCGAGCCGGAGTCGGACATGGATCGGAGGACGACGGGGACGAGCGCGCACTCTACGCGGCGCCGCGTCCCGCTTCACGCACGGCGCCGGTCAGTCGAGGCGCGCGATGGACTCCTCGCCGCGGGAAAGCGTGATGAAGGCCGTGCAGTCCTCCCGCGGCGTGCCCGGCGGGAAGCGCCAGGCCCGGAGCGCCGACAGGGCGAGGGCGTCCGTGCAGCGGGGCGGATCGGAGAAGGCGATGGCG
>JAZBPF010000339.1:0-5817 GCA_036351515.1 Pseudomonadales bacterium
CCCTGCTCCCGGCGCACGCCGGCGCGGACGTGGCGCCCGGCGCCGTCGCCCGCCTGCTCGGCGCCTCGGGCATCGGGGGCGACGCGGAGCGCGCCCGGGCGCTCTACGTCCGCGCCCTCGTCGCGGAGAACGTTCCGGACGACGACGACGGCCTCGCGCTGGCGATCCGCACCACCTTCGCCCCGGCCACGCTCCGCGAGCGCTGGATCCGGCAGCTGGCGCGATCCCTCGACCCGGAGACGCTCGCGGCCGCCGAAAACTTCTACGGCTCCGTGCCGGGCACCGATCTCTCGACGCGGCTGCGCCGCGTGCGCGCCGCCCTGGACGAGGCGGACCGCGCAGCGCAGGCGCCGGGGCTGGCGGGGAACGCATCGGCGCGGGCCCTCGCCGCCGCCGTGGGGGGCGACGCACGCGAGGCCGCCCTCTTCCGCGTGGCCGGAGCCGCGGCGGCCTGGACCGCCGACCTGGTCGCCGGGGAGACCTCGGCCGGAAACCCGGGCCCCTGGCTCGAGGCCGACGCGGGCGGGGCACCGGTCCGGGTCGACGAGGCCCTGGCCTGGTCGGATGCCGCGCCCGTCTATCTCGAGGGCCTCGCCGACTTCGCCGTGACGGACGCGGGCCGGCGCTTCCACCGGGCCTGTGCCGACGCGCTCGCGTCGGCCCTCGAGGAGGAACTGCGGGCGCGGTCGGCGACCCTCGTCCGGGCCGCGGCTCGCCGCCTCGAGGCGCGCTGATCAGCGCGTGCCGAGTTCCTCGAGGCGCGCGTCGGACACCTCCCCGAGGCGGAAGCGCAGCGTGCTCTGCACGCCCTCCACCGGCACCGGGCGACCGTCCCGGCGCCAGGGCCGATAGCGCCAGCTGCGCACCGCCTCCAGCGCCGCCGCGTCGAACACGCCCGGCGGCTCGGCACGCACCACCCGTGGTTCCCGGACCCGCCCCTCCGCGTCGACGCGGTACTCCACGAGCACCACGCCCTCGACCCCCTGGGCCCGCGCCGCCGGGGGATAGACCGGCGGTGCGCCCTCGAGCCAGCGGAGTTCCGTGCCGCCACCGGTCGTCGCGCAGCCCGTGAGCAGGCATCCCGCGAGCAGCAGGAGTCCGGCCCCGCGGCCGCTCACGGCAGCTCCGGGGACGCGCGGAAGGCCGCGGCGAGGGTTCCCGGATCCTCGCCGGGCCGGAGCAGCCGCAGGCCCCAGCTCCAGCGCCAGGACCCGCCGCCGACGCGGTAGGCGGGCAGCGTGTCCGGACCACAGGCGCCCGTGCCCACGCCCCGCTGGGCCCGGTCCACGTGCACCTGGATGCGATCGTCCGTCTGCAGCGCCTCGGGATGGCGCGCGGCCTCCAGGCTCGCGTCGTCGTAGCGCAGCGCCGTGCACTCGCCCTCGGGCGGCGGCAGCACCAGCAGGCCGCGACCGGCCTCGTCCCGGAGGGCGAACCAGCGCACGTCCGTGCGATTGCCGCAGGCCTGCGGCAGGAGGTAGGGCGTGTAGAGCGCGTCCACGTCCGTGCTCCAGCGCCCGAGCACCGCCGAGGCACGGCGGTCGCGGTAGTTCTCGTGGGGTCCGCGGCCGAAGTAGTCGACGCGGTCACAGCGGCCGTCCACGGAGAAGGACACGCCGATGCGCGGCAGGTCGTCGAGCTCGGCGGGGATCTCGAGGTGCTCCTCGCAGCGGAGCACGCCGTCGGCCCCGAGGCGCAGGCGACGGTGATGCTCGATCCGGTGGTCCCCCGCCGTGCGCACGTGCCGCTGCTGCACGAGGGAGATCTCCTCGGGGCGCTGCCGGATCATGGGACGGCCGAAGTCCGCGCGGAGGTGGGCGATGCCCCAGTCGCGCCAGCGCTCGAGCACGCCCCCGGGGCGGTCCTGGAGGCGGCGGCCGTCGTTGTCGAGGGGGGCGCGCCAGAAGTCGAGGAAGAGGGCGCCCAGTACCACGCCGTCGCCCTGGGGACCGGCCCGGCGCAGCTCGCCGGTCCCCGGATCGAGGACCAGCTCGAACTCTCCGCAGGTGAGATGCAGCCCCGCCGGCGACTCGGCCAGGCTCAGGCGTTCGTGGGGCGCTTCCGGCGGGCGCAGCCGTCGCCGGGGCGCACGGCCCTCGAGCGGGAACTGGAAGGTACCGAAGGCCCAGCCCGCCGGGGCCCAGGGCTCGGCGCGGCGCACGCACACGCTGACGTCGAGGTGGGCTTCCGCACCGGGGGCGAGCTCGGGCCGCCGGATCTGCAGGGGCACCTCACCGGGGGCCCCGGGGGCGAGCTCCGGTGCGGCGCGCTCGCCCTCGGCCACCACCTCGCCGTCGACGCGGACGGCCCAGCGAAGCGTCAGCCAGTCGGTGCCGCGGAAATCGAGCCGGGAGCGGAGCCGCAACCGTCCGCGGCGGGCATCGTACCCCTCGACGGCCAGCGGGCAGGCGAGGAAGCGATGCTCCTCGAGCGCCGGATGGGGCGTCCGGTCGGGCCAGACGAGGCCGTTGATGCAGAAGTCGCCGTCGTTCGGCTCGTCCCCGAAGTCGCCGCCGTAGCCCCAGCGCGCCCGGCGCTCGCTGTCCTCCGCTTCCTCGCCCTCGGGCTTCGGCAGCTCGAGGCCCTGGTCCACCCAGTCCCAGACGAAGCCGCCCTGGAGCGCGTCGGTCGCCTCGATCAGCGCCCAGTAGTCGGCCAGCGAACCGTTCGAATTGCCCATGGCGTGGCTGTACTCGCACATGACCAGGGGCCGGTCCGCGCCGTACGCCTCGGCCCAGCGCGCGAGCGCGTCGAGGCTCGGGTACATGGGGCAGACGACGTCCGTCGCCGGGACCGCGAAGCCGCGGCCGGGGCCGAGCGCCCGGGCGAGCGGTCCGTCCTCGAGCGCGTCCCAGGCGAGCTGGATCGCGCCCTCGTAGTGCACGGGGCGGGTCGGGTCCGCGTGGCGGATCCAGGCCGCCTCCGCGTCGTGGACCGCGCCGTAGCCGCTCTCGTTGCCGAGGGACCAGAGGATCACGCAGGGGTGATTCCGGTCCCGGGCCACCATGCGCCGGATCCGGGCGGCGATGGCGCCCTCGTAGCGCGGATCGTCGCAGAGCGAGTGCTGGCGGGCGTGGCTCTCGACGTTCGCCTCGTCGATCACGTAGAGGCCGAGCTCGTCGCAGAGGTCGTAGAACTCCGGCGCGTTCGGATAGTGGGCGGTGCGCACGGCGTTGAAGCCGTGCCGCTTCATGAGCACCAGGTCCTCGCGGGTGGTCTCCGGCGGCACGGTCTTGCCGAAGCGTGGATGGTGCTCGTGCCGGTTCACGCCGCGCAGCGTCACCGCACGGCCGTTGACGCGCAGCCGTCCGTCCGTCACGGCCACGGTGCGGAAGCCGCAGCGCAGCTCCGTGGCCTCCACGACCCGGCCCTTCGGGTCGAGCAGCTCGATCTGGAGCCGGTGCAGCTCCGGCGTCTCCGCGGTCCAGGGGCGCGCCTTCGGCACCTCGGCGGCGAGCTCGACCAGGGGCCCGCGCCAGACGATCCCGGAGCGCAGGTCCCGGCCCGGCGTCGAGCTGTCCCGCACCGGCACCTCGCCCTCGAGCGCCCGACGCAGGGCCCGGCCGCCCCGGGGTCCGAGGAGCCGGGCCCGGACGCGCCAGCCGGGCGTCAGGGGGCCGCCGACGCGCACGCGTACCGCGAGCCGGCCGGTCCCGTCCTCCCAGCCCGCGTCCACCTGCACGTCCTCGAGATGGGTCGGCGCCGTCGTGTAGAAGAAGACCGGCCGGTGCAGACCGGCGAGCCACCAGTGGTCCTGGTCCTCGAGCCAGCTGGCGTCGGACCAGCGGACGACCACGAGGGTGATGCAGTTGTAGCCCGGGCGGACGACCTCGCTCGCGTCGAACTCGCTCGGCAGCCGCGAGTCCTTGGCATAGCCGAGGCAGCGGCCGTTGACGTACACGATCACGACGCTCTCGGCGCCGCCCACGTGGAGCACCATCCGGCGCCGGTGCCAGCCCGCGGGCAGGCGCACCTTCTTGCGGAACACGCCCGTCGAGTTGGCGGCCGGAACCTCCGGCGGCTCCCCGGGGAAGGGCATGCGCACGTTCGTGTAGTGGGGCCGGTCCCAGCCCTGCAGGGGCCAGCAGCCGGGCACGTCGATGTCGCGCCAGCCGCGGTCGTCGTGGTCGGGCTCGGCGACGCCGGCGGGAACGTCCTCGGGGCGCTCGAAGAGGTGGAAGTGCCAGTGACCGTCGAGGTCGAAGCGCCAGGGGGGCTGCGGCGCGGCGGCGCCCTCGAGGTCGGGCGCAGCGAGGAAGCTCGTGCGCATGGGCAGGCGCCCCGCGGCCACCGCCTCCGGCACGGTCCAGATGCGCCCGCCCACCGGATCCCCTGCGTGCATGCGCCTCTCCTCCGGCGGTCCTGCCTCGTGAGTGACGATTCCAGTATGTCGCAAGGGCCACGAGGGCGGCCACCCGTCCCGCGCCCGGGCACCCCGGGCCCCCGCGACGGGGCACGGGACGTCCGGATCGGCTACGGTCCGCTACGGGAGCGGCGCGCGAGGCGGGCCGCCGCGCCCCTGCCGACCCCGACCGCCGCGAGCCGAACCATGTACCCGACCGACGACGCCCTCTTTCGCGTCTTCATGGACCACTGCCCCCTGCCGGCGTTCATCAAGACGCCGGAGCTCCGCTACGTGTGGGCGAACCGGCGCATGCTGGAGCTCGTGGGCCGGTCGGAGGAGGAACTGATCGGGGCCTCGGTCTTCGACGTCTTCCCCGACGCCGCGCGGTCCCTCGTCGAAGGCGAGCGTCGCGTGCTGGAGACGGGGGAGCCGCTGGTGCAGGCGGTGGACCTGTGCCTCCCGGACGGCACCGTGCGCGCCTTCCGGGACGTGAAGTTCCGCATCGACACGTCCGCCGGGCCGCTCCTCGGCGTCTTCCGGATCGACGTCACGGACCGGGTCCGGCGCCGCCAGGAACTCGAGCAGGCCGAGCGGCTCTCCGCCCTCGGCCGCCTCGCCGCGGGCATCGCCCACGACTACCACGACTCCCTGCAGACGATCCTCGTGCAGGCGGAGCTCCTGCGCGACGAGCCGGATCCCGCCGCGGTCACGGAGGCCGCCGACGCGATCGCGGCCGCCGCCGAGAAATCGGCGGGCCTGACCCGCAGCCTCCTGGAGTTCGTCCGCGACGCGCCCGGGGACACGATCAGCACGGACGTGGACGGCGCCGTGGAGGAGCGCATCGAGCTGCTCCGGCGCACGCTCGGCGAGCGCATCGACCTGCGCTGGACCCCGGACGGCGACCTGCCCCTGCTGCTCTTCGAGCCGGTGCACCTCGACCAGATCCTGACGAACCTGTGCATCAACGCCCGGGACGCGCTGGAAGGCGAGGGGACCATCGAGGTGTCCACGCACCGGGTGCCGGCGGCGGAGCTCGACCGCTGGGTGGTGATCCGGGAGTTCGTGCGCCGCCCCGAGGCGGAGCACATCGCCCTCGTCGTCCGCGACGACGGCCCCGGCATGGACGAGGCCACGCGGCGCCACGCCTTCGAGCCCTTCTTCACGACCAAGCCCCGCGGCTCCGGCACGGGGCTCGGGCTCTCCACCGTCTACGGCATCGTCAAGCAGTACGACGGCGTCATCGAGCTCCACTCGGAGCCGGGGGCGGGCACGGAGGTGCGGATCCTCCTCCCCGTGCCCGAGGACTGAGCGCCCGGAAAGCCGGACGTCCGGGCGGGTCAGGAGACCCGCCGGACCTCCTCGCGCCGGGACGCGCCGATCATGGCGTCGGCGATGGCGGAGAGCGGCAGCACCTGTGCGGCCGCCCCGCGCTCGAAGGCCGCCCGCGGCATGCCGTAGACCACGCAGGTGGC
>JAZBPF010000340.1:0-6780 GCA_036351515.1 Pseudomonadales bacterium
GCTCGTGGGCGGCTCCTTCCTCATCGAGACCATCTTCGACATCGACGGCTTCGGACTCCTCGGCCTCACCTCGATCTTCGACCGGGACTATCCGGTGGTCATGGGCATCGTGTTCCTCTCGAGCCTGCTGCTGCTCCTCGGGAACATCCTCTCGGACCTGCTCGTCGCCACCGTCGACCCGAGGATCCGCTTCCGATGAGGCTCGATCCGCTCACGCGCCGGCGCCTCGCGCGCTTCCGGGAGATCCGCCGGGGCTGGTACTCGCTGCTGCTCCTGCTCGGGCTCCTCGCCCTCTCCGGGGTGGCGGAGTTCCTCGTCAACGACCGCGCCGTGGTGGTCCGCCACGAGGGCAGCTGGCACTTCCCCACCTGGGGGCCCGTGGAGCTCGGCGCCGCCTACGGCCTCGAGGGCACGGCGGCGCGCACGCCGGTGGACTACCGGGCGCTGGCGCAGCGCTTCGAGGCCGCCGGCGGCGACGACTTCGTGCTCCTGCCGCCGGTCCCCTGGGGGCCCTACGGCAACGACGACGAGAACGGGATCCTCCGGGCGCGCCCGCCCGATCCGGACCGGGGGCACTGGCTCGGGACCGACACGACGGGCCGCGACGTGCTCGCCCGGCTCGTCTACGGCTTCCGCACGGCCGTGCTCTTCGCCCTCGCCTTCACGGCCCTGACCTACTTCATCGGCGTCGCCGTGGGCTGCGTCATGGGCTGGTTCGGGGGCTGGGTGGACCTGCTCCTGCAGCGGGTCATCGAGATCTGGTCGAACGTGCCCTTCCTGTACATGGTGATCATCGTGTTCTCGGTGATCCCCTCGACCTACAGCGTGGGCACGCGCATCGCCGTGCTCCTGCTCGTCATGGTGCTCTTCTCCTGGACGGGCCTGACCTACTACATGCGCACGGAGACCTACCGCGAGAAGGCCCGCGACTACACGGCGGCGGCGGTGGTCATCGGGGCCGGGACGGGCCGCATCCTGTTCCGCCACATCCTGCCGAACACGCTCGCGACGCTCGTGACCTTCGCGCCCTTCACGGTGGTCTCCGCGATCACGGCGATCACGGCGCTGGACTTCCTCGGCTGGGGGCTGCCGCCGCCGACGCCGAGCATCGGCGAGCTGCTGCGCCAGGGCACGGCGAACCTGACCACGGCGCCCTGGATCGTGATCTCGGCCTTCGTCACCCTCGTGACCATGCTCACGCTCGTGACCTTCATCGGCGAGGCGGTGCGCGAGGCCTTCGATCCGCGCCGCTTCACGCTCTATCGCTGACGCGACACCCATCGACCCCGGAGGACGCTCCATGCCCCCGCCGTTCCGCCTGCTGCTGCTCCTGCTCGTGCCGCTCCTCACCGTCGGCTGCGGCGGCGCCGACGACGCCCCGGATCCGGCCGCGAGCGCCTCCCTCCGGGAGGCGGCGCGCGCCGCGCGGGAGGCGCACTACGCGAACCAGCCGAGCCTGCCGCCGGCGGTGGTCGAGGCCCTCGAGCGCGGCGAGCTGAGCCAGGAGGCGCTCGACGCGCGCGTCGCCGCCGGGGAGTTCGGCAAGTTCTTCGTCACGGCGACGCCCGAGGCGATCCCGACGGAGCTCCTCTGGGAGGACGGTTCGGACCTGCCGGAGTTCGCTTCGCCGGACGCGAAGAAGGGCGGCACCCTGTTCAGCGCCATCGACGACTTCCCGCGCACGCTGCGGCGCGTGGGCCCGGACTCGAACGGCTCCTTCCGCCCCTTCCTCCTCGACGACGTGGTCATGGGCTTCGCCCAGCGCCATCCGGTGGTGACGGAGATCGTCGACTCGAACTTCCGCTACTTCCCGGGCATCGCCCGGGAATGGGCCCTGGACCGGGAGAACCGCACGGTCTACGTGCGCATCGATCCGGACGCGCGCTGGTCCGACGGCGAGCCGATCACCGTCGACGACGTGTTCTTCATGTTCTACTTCTACCAGTCCGAGTGGATCCGGGCGCCCTGGTACAACAACGTCTACACGCGCAACTACACGCGCGTGACGCGCTACGACGAGCTCACCTTCTCGCTCACGCTCCCCGAGGCGAAGCCCGACATGCTCGGCCGTGCCCTCGGCCTCGAGCCGCTGCCGGAGCACTTCTTCGACGAGTTCGGGGAGGACTTCGTGGAGCGCTACCAGTGGCGCTTCGTGCCCACGAGCGGCGCCTACGTGGTCCGCGAGGAGGACGTGCGCAAGGGCCGGTCCATCACGCTCACGCGCAACCCGGACTGGTGGGCCCAGGACCGCCGCTTCTGGCGCAACCGCTTCAACTACGACCGCATCCACTTCAGCGTGATCCGCGACACGGCGAAGCGCTTCGAGGCGTTCCGCAAGGGCGAGCTCGACCTCTTCGGCCTCACGCTGCCGGAGTACTGGTACGACAAGCTCCCCGACGACGATGCGCTCGTGGCCGACGGCTACGTGCGCAAGTACGTCTTCTACAACGAGCGGCCCCGGCCCACCTACGGGCTCTGGATCAACCAGGCGCAGCCGCTCCTCGACGACCGGAACGTGCGCGTCGGCATCCAGCACGCGACGCACTGGCAGCGCGTGATCGACGCCTACTTCCGGGGCGACTACGGCCGCATGCGCACCACCGCCGACGGCTACGGCGCCTTCACCCATCCGGACCTCGAGCCCCGCCCCTACGACGTCGACGCCGCCCTCGAGGCCTTCGCCCGTGCGGGCTTCACGGAGCGCGACGACGACGGGATCCTCGTGGACGAAGCCGGCCGGCGCCTGTCCTTCGAGATCACCACCGGCTACGAGGCCCTGAAGGACGTGCTGACGATCCTGCGCGAGGAGGCCCTCGAGGCCGGCGTCGAGTTCCGCATCGAGGTCCTCGACGGCACCGCCGCCTGGAAGAAGATCCAGGAAAAGCAGCACGACATCGCCTTCGTGGCCTTCAACGTCGCGCCGGAGATGTATCCGCGCTACTGGGAGACCTACCACTCGGTGAACGCCTGGGACGAGCCCTGGCTCCCCGACGGCTCGCCGAATCCGGCGCGGAAGGCGAAGGCGCAGACCAACAACCTGCAGTCGATCGCGATCCCCGAACTGGATGGTCTCATCGAGCGCTACCGCGCCTCCGAGGACGCCGAGGAGATGCGCGCGCTGGCCTTCCGCATGGAGGAGATCCTCCGCGAGGACGCGTCCTTCGTCCCGGGCTTCACCCTGCCCTTCTACCGCGTCGGCGCCTGGCGCTGGCTGCGCTGGCCGGAGCACTTCGACGTCCGTCTCTCGGCGGGACCGCTCGAGGCGTTCCTGGGCTGGATCGAGCCGGGCGCCCGCGAGGAGACGGAGGCGGCGCGGGCCGCCGGGGAGACCTTCGAGCCCGTCGTGCAGGCCTTCGAGCAGTACCGGACCCCGTGAGCGCGACGCCCCGGGACACGGACCGGCCCCTGCTCCGGGTCGAGGGCCTCGTCACGGCCTTCGACACGGAAGGCGGCGTGGTCCGCGCCGTCGACGGCGTGGACCTGACCGTGGAGGCCGGCCGGACCCTCGGGCTCGTGGGCGAATCCGGCTGCGGCAAGAGCGTGACCGCCCTGTCCATCGTCGGACTCCTGCCCCGCCCCGCGGCCCGCATCGAGGCCGGGCGCATCCTCTTCGACGGCGAGGACCTGGCCCGCGCCGACGAGGCGACGCTGCACCGGATCCGCGGGCGCCGCATCGGCATGGTGTTCCAGGAGCCCATGACCGCGCTGAATCCGGTGCAGCGCATCGGACGCCAGGTGGGCGAGGCGCTGCGCCTGCACCGGGGCCTCGACGCCCGGGCGGCCCTCGCCCGGGCCGTGGAACTGCTCCACGACGTCGGCATCCCCGATCCGGAGCTCCGCGTCTCCGAGTATCCGCACCAGCTCTCCGGCGGCATGCGCCAGCGGGCCATGATCGCCACGGCGCTGGCCTGCGACCCGGACCTGCTCATCGCCGACGAGCCCACGACGGCCCTGGACGTCACGGTCCAGGCGCAGGTGCTGGACCTGCTCGGGAAGCTCCGCCGGGAACGGTCCATGGGGCTGCTGCTCATCACCCACGACCTCGGCGTGATCGCCGAGAACTGCGACGAGGTGCTCGTGATGTACGCGGGTCGGGTGGCCGAACGCGCGCCGGTGACGGAGCTCTTCGCCCGGCCCCGGCACCCCTACACGCGCGGTCTGCTCGCCTCCATGCCCCGGCTGGAGACGCCGCGGAAGACCCGTCTGCCGGTGATCGAGGGGACCGTGCCCTCCCTCGCCACCATGCCCGAGGGCTGCCGCTTCGCCGGCCGCTGCCCCTGGCGGACGGAGCAGTGCACGCGGGAGATCCCCGCCCTCCGTGCGATCGCGCCGAACCAGGCGGTCGCCTGCCATCACGCGGAGGCGATCGCCGGGGAGCGCTGGCGGTGAGCGGCCCGCTGCTCGAGGTGCGGGATCTGAAGGTCCACTTCCCGGTGCGGGGCGGCCTGCTGCTCCGGGCGCGGGCCTGGAACCGGGCCGTGGACGGGGTGGACCTCGAACTGCACGCGCGGGAGACGCTCGGACTCGTCGGGGAGTCGGGTTGCGGCAAGTCGACGCTCGGCAAGGCCCTGCTGCGCCTCCTCGAGCCGACGGCGGGGTCCATCCGCTTCGGTGGCGAGGAGCTGACGACCCTCTCCCGGCGCGCCATGAAGCCCCTGCGACCGCGGATCCAGATGGTGTTCCAGGATCCGGCGGACTCGCTCAATCCACGGCACCGGGTGCGGGAGATCCTCGAGGAGCCCCTCGTGATCCACCGGCGCGGCGACGCGGCGGAGCGGGCCCGGCGCGTGCGCCGGCTCCTCGACCTCGTGGGGCTGCCCGCGGACGCCGCGGACCGCTACCCCTTCGAGTTCTCCGGCGGGCAGCGCCAGCGCATCGGCATTGCCCGGGCCGTGGCCCTCGATCCGGAACTCGTGGTCTGCGACGAGCCCGTCTCGGCCCTCGACGTGTCGATCCAGAGCCAGATCCTGAACCTGCTCCTCGACCTGCAGGAGGAGCTGGGCCTCGCCTACCTGTTCGTGGCCCACGACCTGGCGGTGGTCAAGCACGTCTCCGACCGGATCGCGGTCATGTACCTGGGAAGGATCGTGGAGACCGGGCACGCGGAGCCGCTCTACGGCCGACCGGCCCATCCGTACACGCGGGCCCTGCTGGAGGCCGTGCCGATCCCGGAGGTTCCGGACCCGACGCGGCGACCGGAGCGGCGCATCCTCGCCGGAGAGGTGCCCTCCCCGGTGTCGCCGCCCGCCGGCTGCGCCTTCCATACGCGCTGCCCCCACGCCGAGGCGCGGTGTCGTCAGGAGCGTCCGGAACTGCGGGAGATCGGTCGGCACGAGGGGGTCCCGCACCGGGTGGCGTGCCACTTCGACCTGTGAAGGCGGGAGGGCTCCGGGCGCGCTTCAGGCATCGCCCCCGGAGCGGATCGCGGTGCCGGCCCGGGGCCGGCACCGCCGGGACTCACGGCGTGTGGAGCTGGTAGCCGCGATCCTGCATGCAGCTCTCGTAGGCCGAGACGGAGCCGGCCCCCTGCACGCAGGTCGAGTTGTTGTCGTAGAAGTTCACCTTCGCCACGCGATCCGTGGCGACCCATTCGTGCGTCGCATCCGTGATGCCCGCGTAGGGATCGTTCGAAGCGCAGCCGGCGGCCAGCCCGGCCACCATCGCGATCCCTGCGAGCCCGATCATCTTCTGCTTCATGACGGCACCTCCTTCGCAAGGGGTCCGCGGACGCCGCAGGGTTCCGGGAACCACGCAGCTTTAGGAACCACGAACCTACGGAAGGAACAATGGACCTAGATCTAGGATCATGCAACCTGTCTCAGAGAAAAATGACATGAATGTGACAGTTCCGCGAAGCGTTCGTGACAGCCGGCCCCAAGCCCACGCCCCCCGGGTTTTGATCGTTTTTTCAATGTGTTGAGGATGCACGGAGGAAACCCCGGAGCCATCGCGACGCGCAGGAGCACCGTGCGCTGTCACGAAACCGGGATGACGAACGGTGGACGGTCGGGCGCGAACGGAGGGCCGGAAACGGCCGCGGAGCCGCATTCCGGGGCCGCGGGAGGCGACGCCGGGGGAAAGCGGAAGGAGGAAGGAGCGGGAGCGCGGACGGACGGCGGCCCGTCCGCGATCAGTCCTGGAACTTGTGCCGGAGCGTGTACCAGCTCGGGTAGGGGATCTTCCGGGGGTTCTTCTTGGCGGTCCAGAAGCGGACGACGCGCCCGTCGGAGAGGCGCAGGGCCTTCGCGACGTCCTTGTTGGAGAGGCCCTTCACGTCCATCCAGGCGCGCAGGTCCCGCGCCGTGGGCGGCCAGTCGGCCATGGCCCGGGCGGCCCGGGCCTCCTTGTCGAGCTTCTCGTCCGCTTCCGGCAGGGGTGCCGCGGCGTCGAGCTCGAGCGCCTTGACGAGCGCCTTGTCCTTCTTCTTGGCCAACGCCGGACCATCCCCGTGCCGATGAACGCGGCCCGAGGATAGAGCACCGCCCGGACCCGGGCCAGCACCGCCCCCTCGTCAGGGCGTCGGGAGCAGCGCCCGGTCGGCGACGATCAGGCCGTTCTCGTCCCCGTAGACGAACATGCCCGGTGCGATGGTGACGCCCGGGAACTGGACGGCGACGTCCAGCTCGCCGACGCCGCGCTTCACGCTGCGCCGCGGATGTGCCGCCAGGGCCTGCACGCCGAGGTCGATCCCGCGGAGCACCTCCACGTCGCGGACGCAGCCGTGGACCACGACCCCGGCCCAGCCGTTCGCCGCGCCGCGGGCCGCCAGGTTGTCGCCGA
>JAZBPF010000341.1:0-3309 GCA_036351515.1 Pseudomonadales bacterium
GCGCGGATCAACGGCCGAGCGGCGTAGCCGTCGAGGTACTCGCGCAGGGCGACGATGCGACCGTCCTCGACGTCGGCGACCACGCAGGCCGGCAGATCGAGGAGCGAGCCGTCCGGCAGGGTCCCGCGCACGGCGTGCTCCTCCACGAAGCCGTCCGCGGTCGCTGCCCGTCGGACCTCCTCGTAGCGGAAATCCGGGACGAGCGCGCGGACCGCCGTCGCGAAGGCCGCGAGGGCCTCCGCGTCCATGGGCGGACCGCCGTTCTGCACGGCGCGCAGCTCCGGCGCACACAGCGCGCGGATGCCGTCGCCGTCGCCCGCGGCGGTCGCGCGGAAGAAGGCCGCTGCGAGATCCTCGTGTCGTTCCATCCCGTCTTCCCCGATCCAGGACGGCGCGGTGCTTCGCCGTCGCTCACGGGAGCATGCCAGCCCCCGGGGAGGAACGGGATCCCGCCTGCGCGACGTCCGAAGGGCCGCGCGGGGGCGCGACGGGCGCCCGAAGGGCGATCGACTCAGGGGAAACCCGGGAGGCGATCGGGCAGCGCGTCCCGCAGCGGTCCGACCCAGGACGCCACTGCGGCGCAGTTCAGGAAGACGGTCAGCCAGAAGATGGTCACGAAGGGCTGCTTGCGGGTCTTGTGGCGCAGCAGGTCGCGGGCGAGCCACGCGCCCGGCCAGCCGCCGAGCAGCGACAGCAGGTGCAGGGTGCTCTCGGGGGTCCGCCAGCGTCCGCGCACGGCGGCGGACTTGTCGAACGCGTAGGCGAGGAAGGTCACCGCGCTCGCGCCCAGGTAGAGGAACCAGAGACCGAAGGGCAGCGCCCCGGCGAAGCCCGCGACCCCGACCGCGGCGACGAAGGTGCCGGCGACCGCAGGGGCCGCCGTCCGGCGAGACGCCCGGCCGCCGGCCTCGCTCCGCGACACGCGACGGGCGCGTGGACGCCCGTCGGGGCCCGCCGCGACGAGGAAGGTCACGGCCTCGCCCGCCACGGGCCGACGGGCCCCCGCACCGAAGTCGCGGACGTGGACGAAGACGTCCCGGCCGCCGGCGTCCGGTCGGATGAAGCCGAAGCCACGATCGTCGTGCCAGGTGTGCAGGATGCCGCGCTGGCGCACTGCGCACGCTCCGGAACCAAGGAAGCCGGAACCGAGCATAGTCGAGCGTACCGGCTCCGGTCCGCGCGCCCCGTACGCGCGGACGGCGGGACGCCCAGCCGCGAGACGATCCGGTGGACCGGTCCGGATCACGCGGAGGCGCGCGTCGAACTGCTCGAGGACGGCGGCTGGACCCTGCTGCAGACGGAGCGGCTCGAGCGCCGCCGAGGGCGCGCCCCGCGCGACGCCGGATCGGGCGCGCTGGACCCACCCCGCCGTTTCCCCGAACATCCGCCCGTTCGCGGGCACGACGGCGTCGGGCAGAACCCCCGAGGCGTCGCGTGGCTCCGCGCGTCCGCCCCGAGGAGCCCGCATGTCCGACGCACCGACCTCGAAGTTCCCCGAACTCGGTTTCTACGGCCTGCCCGGCCATACGCGCACGCCGCGCGACGTGCTCCGCCAGGTGCAGGACGCCGAGGCCCTCGGGATCGGCAACGTGATGATCTCCGAGCGGGCGGACTACAAGGAGATCGCGGCGATCTGCGGGGCCTGCGCGGCAGTCACCTCCGAACTCTTCATCGGGACCTCCGGCACGAACCTGAACACGCGCCACCCGGTGATCACGGCGTCCGTGTGCTCGACGCTCTCGCGCCTCTCCGAGGGTCGCTTCGCCCTCGGTCTCGCGAAGGGTCCCGTGATGCGCTGGAAGGCCCTGAACCTGCCGATCCCGACCTTCGAGCGGGAGCGCGACTTCGTCGACGTCCTGCGCAGGCTCCTGAAGGGCGAGACGGTCACCGGCTACAGCGGCCCCCTGGGCGAGATCCCGCACATGAGTCTCGCGCCCTACGTGGACGAGGACGTGCCACTGCTCTACGTGGGCTTCGGGCCGAAGAGCCTAGAGCACGCCGGACGCATCTACGACGGCGCGCACCTGCACACCTTCATGTCCGACCAGGCGCTCACCGAGGCCGTCGGCCACTTCCGGGCCGGCGAGACCGCGGCCGGACGCGAGGTCGGCCGCGGCAAGCTCTGGTCCGTGCTCGCCACGGCCTGCGACGTGTCCGAGGAGACCTACCTGAAGTACATCGTCGGGCGCCTCGCGACCTACCTGCAGATTCCCGGCTACGGCGACACGCTGGTCGCCATCAACGGCTGGGACGCGGAGGAGCTCGCACGCTTCCGCAGCTCGAAGGCCGTGACCTCCGTGGGTGGCCTCATCGACAGCGTGGCCACGACGGCGCAGCTGGCCGAGGTGGCGAAGGTGATCCCGGAGCACTGGCGCCCCGCCGCCGTCGGCGACGCCGCCACCTGCGCCCGGCGCTGGGTCGATCAGTTCGAGGCCGGTGCGGACGGGATCATCATCCACGCGAGCACGCCGGAGGAATTCGAGCCGGTGCTGCGGGAGTACGAGAAGATCCGCCCGGCCCATCGCTTCGAGGGGCGCACCAACCGACCGGGCTGACGCGGAACGCATCGGGCTCCGCAGGCGGGCGCCTCGGCCCGGTCGCGGAGGCGCGGCCGGGGCGGAACGTCAGGGGCGCTCGGTGCCGGCGCCGCCCTCCTCGTCGGTCGCGCGGGAGAGCCTTCGCGAGCCGTCCGCTTCGCCCCGGCGCTCGGAGAGCACGTCGGCACTCGCCGCCACGGCTTCGCGCACGGCCTCGCTGACGTCCTCCAGGGTGTGCTCCAGACGGGAGAGATTCGTGCGCATGTCCTCGAGCCCGTCGCGGCTGATCTCCGTGGCCGCGCGCGCCACCTTGGCGTAACCCTCGAGTTCCTCGATGGCCTGGGCGATGGCGGCGTTGTCGGCCTGCACGCTCATGGCGTTCTTCAGCGCCTCCTTGTGCGAGAAGCGCGTGGTCTGCTCGTTCATGCGCGCGAGCGTCTGCTTGGCGATGGCCGAGGACTCGCCGAGGGCCGCCGTGGACACGCCCTGCAGCACCGTGCTCAGCCGTCCGGCGATGCCGGCGACCCCCTTGGTGCTGAGGGCGCGCGTGCGTGCCACCTGGTTGTAGTTCGAGTCGCGGATGGTCTTGATGCGATAGCTCTCGGCCGTGAGGTCGCCGAAGGTCTCGATCGTGTCCGCCTTGGCGTTCACGAGCGCGGTGATGTGGTCCTCGACCGCCATCTTCGCGTTCGTGCGCTTGAGATTGGCGATGCTCGTCTCGTCCTCCGGGGAGTCCGAGAGCGAGTCGCGCAGCTCGAGGTTGCGCGTCTCC
>JAZBPF010000342.1:0-10915 GCA_036351515.1 Pseudomonadales bacterium
CCCATCGTCGACGGCCTGGCGCTCATCCATCCGGTCTTCAGCTACTGCGGGGAGATCACGATCTCGTTCACGAGCTGCCGGGAGATCCTCCCGGATCCCGCCTTCTACGCGGAGTGCATCGAGGCGTCCTACCACGAGCTCCGCGAGGCGGCGCGCGTGGCCGAACCGCAGCCGGCGCCGGCCGCCCCGGCGGCGGCTCCCCCGGGACCGACCACCCCCGGCGTCCTGCCGTGACCGGACCCCTCGCGGGACGCCGCGTGCTCGTCACGCACGCGGACCGCTACATGGGTCCCCCGGTGGCCGCACGCTTCCGGGAGGCGGGCGCCGAGGTCCTGGAGGACACGAGCATCCCCCGCTCCGTGGAGGCCGGCGCCGCCGTCGCCGAGCGCGCGGGCTCCGTGGACGTGCTCTTCGCCAACCTCGCCTGGCCGCCGACGCCGGCGCTCGTGGACGAGATCGCGACGGAGGACTGGACGGCCCTCTTCGACGTGCTCGTGCATCCGCTCCTCGGCCTCGTGCGCACGGCGGCGGCCTCCATGAAGGCTGCGGGCGGCGGCCGCATCATCGGCATGACGAGCGCCGCACCGCTGCGCGGCCTGCCCCGGAACGCCGCCTACTGCGCCGCCCGGGGCGCGCAGAACGCCTTCCTGCGGGCGGCGGGCCTGGAGCTCGCCCGGGACGGCGTGCTGGTCACGGCCATCGCCCAGAACTACGTGGAGAACGACACCTACTACCCGCCGGAGCTCGCCGGCGACGAGCGCTTCCTTTCCCGCATGCGCGGCGTCGTGCCCATGCAGCGTCTCGGCGCCCCCGCCGAGACTGCCGCCCTGGCCCTGTTCCTGGCCACGGAGGCGGGCTTCGTGCCGGGTCAGATCTTCCCCCTCGCCGGCGGCTGGACCACGACGCTGTGAGTCGCCTTCCGGAGTTCGTGGCGTGGGTCGTCGAACGCCTCGAACCCCTGGGCCCCCTGCGCACGCGCGCCATGTTCGGCGGCCACGGCCTGTGGCTCGACGACACCGTCGGTGAGGAGCCGGGCGCGCGCGGGAAGGGGCTGTTCTTCGCCCTCTTCGCGGACGACGTGCTCTATCTGAAGGCCGACGACGAGACCCGCGCCTTCTACACGGAGCAGGCACTCGAGCCCTTCAGGCCCTTCGACGGCGACACGGTCATGGACTACTACCCCGTGCCGGACGAGGTGCTCGAGGACCCCGAAGCACTCCTCGCCTGGGCGAACCGCGCCCTCGGCGCCGCGCTCCGGAGCCGGCGCGGCCGGCGCGTCAGTCGGCGCGCGCCTGCACCCCGTAGAGGGCCACGAGGCGCGCCAGGATCACGGTCAGGTAGATCTGCCCGATGACCGCCTCCGCCCAGGACAGGGTCCGGGCGAGCGGCGAGACGGGCATGAGGTCGCCGAAGCCGAGCGTCGTCAGCGTGACGAAGCTGTAGTAGGTGTACTCCCCGAGCGTGGCCCGCGCGCCCCCGGCGTCGTCGATCCCGGCGATGGCCCCGGGCGCGAAGGCATCCAGCGCCGAGAAGGCGAAGGCGAAGGTCAGCCCCACGAGCAGGTAGACGCAGAGCGCGCCGTAGATCATGTGCGCGTTCACGCGCCGGTTGACCATGACCACGTCGTGGAGCACGTGCCAGGCCACCCACGCCAGGAAGGCGATCCCGTAGACGCGCGCGAGTCCCACGGCGCGCGGGTCGCCCCAGGAGCCCGCCAGCGCAAGCAGGAAGCCCACCGCGGCGATCGCCATGGTGATGCGGAACTGCCGGCCGTCCGTCGACGCCGCGAGCGCGGCCGCGAGCAGCACCCCGCCCACGAACAGGTCCGAGAGCGCGTCGAAGAGCGGGTAGCGGGCGAGCACCGGGTAGAGCACGAGCAGGCCGAGCAGTGCCCCGAAGAGCGCCTGATAGGCCCGGGGGTAGGGCAGGCTCATCTCGAGGCCGAACAGGCGGACGCTGTCGGTCCCGATCACCAGCGGCCAGCGCATGGGCTCCTCCTCCGCGCCCGGGAGCGGCGCGCGGCCATGATGCGGACCGGCTCCCGGACGCTCAAGCCGCCGCGGCGGGCCGTGAGCTGGTAGATTCCCCGGGCGGCTCGGGGCCGGGCGCCCGGGACGCGGGCAGGAGCCGTGCTCCCGACACGTCCGGACGTGCGGGGGCCAGGATCACGGGGAAGCCGAGAGAGAGGGGAACGTGATGCAGCAGCACTGGAAGATCGTGGGGACCACTGCCCTGGCGCTGATCCTCGCCGGCTGCGGAAAGGACGCGGCACCGCCGGAACCGGAGGCGGCCGCGCCCGGGACGGCGGCCCGGGCCGAGGCCGAGCGCTCCACGGCGAGCTTCGCGGCCGTGGACACGGCGCGCATCGCGGCGGCCCGCGAGACGCCGGAGGAGTGGCTCACCTACGGCGGCACCTACGAGGAACAGCGCCACTCCGGGCTCACGCAGATCTCCCGGGAGACGGTGGGGGACCTCGGGGTGGCCTGGACCTACGAGCTCTCCACGGAGCGCGGCGTGGAGGCGACGCCCATCGTCGTCGACGGCGTGATGTACGTGACCTCGGCCTGGTCCGTGGTCCATGCGCTGGACGCGGCCACCGGTGAGGAGCTCTGGGTCCACGACCCGCAGGTGGACCGGGCCGTGGGCGTGAAGGCCTGCTGCGACGTGGTCAACCGCGGGGTCGCCGTCTACGACGGCCGCATCTTCGTGGGCGTGATCGACGGACGCCTGCAGGCCCTCGACGCCCGCACCGGGGAGCTGCTCTGGAGCACGGTGACCGTGGACCAGAGCAAGCCCTACACGATCACGGGGGCGCCGCGCGCCTTCGACGGCAAGGTGATCATCGGCAACGGCGGCGCCGAGCTCGGCGTGCGCGGCTACCTCTCCGCCTACGACGCCGCCACCGGCGACCTCGTCTGGCGCTTCTACACGGTGCCGAATCCGCAGAAGGCCGCCGACGGCGCCGCCTCCGACGAGGCGCTGGCCATGCTCGCCAACGACAGCTGGGGCGACGACGGCGCCTGGGTCACGGACGGCGGCGGCGGGACGGTCTGGGATTCGGCGATCTACGATCCGGTGAACGACCAGGTGATCTTCGGCGTCGGCAACGGCTCGCCCTGGGCACGGGTCGTGCGCGACCCCGCCGGCGGCGACAACCTGTTCCTGTCCTCCATCGTGGCGGTGGACGCGGACACGGGCACCTACCGCTGGCACTTCCAGACGACGCCCGGGGACAACTGGGACTACACGGCGACGCAGTCGCTCGTCCTCGCGGAGCTGCCCCTCGGCGAGGACGGCGCGGACCGCCGGGTCGTCATGCAGGCGCCGAAGAACGGCTTCTTCTACGTCCTCGACGCCTCCACCGGCGAGTTCCTCTCCGGCGATCCCTTCGTGCCGCTGAACTGGGCCACGGGCCTCGATCCGAACGGGCGGCCCATCGAGGCGCCCGGCGCCCGCTACGGGGAGGCACCCTTCTTCACGAATCCCGGCCCCCTCGGCGCGCACAACTGGCAGCCCATGGCCTTCCATCCGGAGCTGGCGCTGGCCTACATCCCGGCCCAGGAGATCCCGCACATGTACTCCTTCGACGAGGAGAGCCTCACGGATCCGGGCAACTGGAACACGGCCGTGGACTTCGCCGAGGGCGTCCTGCCGGAGCCGCCGGAGGGCACGATCGAGGCCCTGCGCTCGTCCCTGAAGGGCCGGCTGATCGCCTGGGATCCGGTGGCCGGGGAGCCCCGCTGGACCGTGGAGCACGAGAACGCCTGGAACGGCGGCATCCTCTCCACGGCCGGGGGCCTGGTGTTCCAGGGGCAGCTCGACGGCGAGTTCTCCGCCTACGACGCCGCCACCGGCGAGGAGCTCTGGAGCCATGCGCTGAAGGCGGGCGCGGCCTCGGGGCCGGCCACCTACGCGGTGGACGGTCAGCAGTACGTGACGATCACGACGGGCTGGGGCTCGTCCTTCGCCCTCGCGAACGGCTACGCCTTCGAGACGAAGCTGCCGCCGGCGCTCGGCCGGGTGGTGACCTTCCGCCTCGGCGGCACGGCCGAGATCCCCGATCCGCAGTACACGGCCATCCCCCGGATCCCGAAGGCGGAGACCTTCGGGACCGAGGCCATGCTCGCCGAGGGCGCGGAGCTCTACGCGAAGCAGTGCGGCGTGTGCCACGGGGCGCTGGGCATCAGCTCCGGCGTGCTCCCGGACCTGCGCTGGTCGGCGGTCTCGGCGAACGCCGAGGGCTGGCGCTCCGTGGTGATCGGCGGCGACCTCGCGGCTCGCGGCATGGTGTCGTTCTCGGAGGTGATCACGCCGGCCCAGGCCGAGTCGATCCGTGCCTACGTGGTCAAGCAGGCGCACCTCGGCGTCGATGCGGAGGTCGCGGCGGCGGACTGAAGGACGACGCGGGAGCGGCGCCGGTCCACCGGCGCCGCTCCGGGGCGGTCAGGACACGATCGCGGCCGTGACGGCTCGATCGGCCGCGGTCAGTACACCATCGGCGGCGGCGCGTTCTGCACCCGCGCGTCGCGGGGCACTTCCGCAGCCGTGGGCCCCTGCTCCGCCCGGGCCAGCTCCGTGCCCGCGGCGTCCAGCAGCTCGGCGAAGGACTCCTCGATGCAGGCCGCGAAGTAGGCGGGGTCGGGCATGATCTCCCGGCAGGACGTGAAGGAGATCGTGAGCCGGCCGTTGTAGCTGAGCACCGGGATGAACAGACCCACGGAATCCCCCACGGGGCCCAGCCCGTACTGGGTGACCATGCGCGCACCGTTCATGTAGAGCGGGATCTGCGGCCCCGGCACGTTGGTGACCACGCAGTTGAAGAGCGGCTTGATGACGTTGGCCACCCCCATGCGCGTGACCAGTCGCCCGGCCAGGGCCAGCGTCGCCGCGGGGATGTGCCGGTTCAGATCGGTCATGAGCCGGGCCCCGTAGGCCTGCGAGAGCTCCTTGGCGTCCCGCGTGTGCGCGTGCACGGCGCGCAGCCGATCGAGAGCGTCCGGGACGTCCGTGCGCAGGGCCACGGCCATGGCCGAGACCTGGTTGCCGGCGGCGCCCGCCTGATCGTCCGTCCGCACGTTCACCGGCGCCATGGCCACCAGGGACTGTTCGGGCAGGGCGCCCCGGTGCAGCAGGTAGCGGCGGATGGCGCCGCCGCAGATCGCCAGCACCACGTCGTTGACGGTCACGCCGGGCATGGCCCGCCGGATCGCCTTCACGTCCGAGAGCGCGAAGTCCCGCCCCTCGAAGACCCGGTGCGGGGACACGGTGGCGTTGAAGAGCGTGCGCGGCACGTCACCGGCCCGGTGCAGCTCCTCGCGGCGGAGCTGGCGCTGCACCCGCGCGACGGCGGGGACCGCGTCCGAGAGCACCTTCAGGAGCCGGAAGGGCTGGCGGACGTTGTTGCCGTAGGTCCGGAGCATGAGCTCGAGATCCGACGGCGGCCGCTCCGCCACCCATTGGCGGTCCGGGGCGACGACGCTCCCCTCCGGCGACAGGTCGTGCAGCGCCGCGGTGATCTCGGCGCCCGTGGCGCCGTCGATGGCCGCGTGGTGGATCTTCGTGAGCAGGGCGTAGCTGCCCGCGGGCAGCCCCGCGACCTCGTCGAGCCCCTCGATCACGTACATCTCCCAGAGCGGACGCGAGAGGTCGAGGATCCGCGAGTGCAGGCGCGCCACCTGGATGCAGAGCTGGCGCCAGTCGCCGGGCTTCGGCAGGGCGATGTGGCGGACGTGGAACTCGAGGTCGAAGTCCGGATCGTTGATCCAGTAGGGATAGTCGAGCTCGAGGGGCACGCGCGCGAGGCGCTGGCGGAAGGCCCGGGCGCGGTGCAGGCGGCTCTCCACGAGATCGAGGATCTGCTTGAAGCGGACCTGGCCCCCGGGGGCCGTCGACTGGTCGTAGACGTTCACGCTGCCGATGTGCATCGGCATGCGCGCGGACTCGAGATACAGGAACGTCGCGTCCTGGCCGCTCAGCTGCTCCACGGACCTCTCCCCTCGGTGCGCCGGCGATCGCGACGCCGCCGGTCGATCCCCCGATCATGCCAGCCGCGAGCCGGGGCGGCAGCCACTGCGGACCGCCGGACGCCGGGCGGCCCGCCCGCGGGGCGACGCTCGGCCACCCACCGGGAGGCGGACCGGGGCCCGCTCAGGCGCGGCCGGCGCTGCGGACCCCGAGCTCCACGGCCACGGGCAGGTGGTCGGAGAAGCCGCAGGGCACGGTCCAGGCGCCGTGCACCTCGAGATCGCCCCCGACCAGCACGTGGTCGAGGTCCTGCCGGGGGCGCCAGCTCGGGTAGGTCGGGAGGGGGCTCGCGAGCGCCGGCCGCAGGTCCGTGCGGGCGAGGGGGGAGCGACGCAGGAGCGCGTCCATGGAGGCGTTCATGTCGCCCATGACCACCACGCGTCCGGCCTCCGTGACCCGCTCCGCGAGCCATTCGAGCTGCGCTCGCCGGGCCCGGTAGCCGAGGGAGAGGTGCACGCCGAGCACCGTGACCGGGCGGCCGTCCGCGCAGGGGAAGCGCGCGACGATGGCTCCGCGGCCGGGGATCGTGGAGGGCAGCGGATGATCCTCGAGGTCCTCGGGGATCGTGCAGGCGAGAAGTCCGTTGCCGTGCTGGGCGAAGCGCCCGAGCCGGCGGTTGCGCTGGGCGTACCAGAAGCCGAGGCCGGCGCGCCGGGCGAGGAAGGCGACCTGGTTCGTGAAGCCGCTGCGCAGGCTGCCGGCGTCCACTTCCTGCAGGGCCACGAGGTCGAAGCCGCGCAGGAGGCTGCCGATGGCCTCGAGGTTCTCGGGACGCGCCGGGTCGTGGAGCAGCTGCCGCCAGCCGCGGGTCACGTACTCGCGGTAGCGTTCCGTGCGGATGCCGGACTGGATGTTGAAGCTCAGGAGCCGGATGCGGTCCGGCAGGGGCCGGCGGAAGTGCACGGGCTCGGGCACGAGCCGGCTCGCGGGCCGGTGCCCGAGCCGTCGCCGCGCCGTCGTGCCCTGCGCCCGCGGCGCTCCGGTGACGAGGCTCACCGCGCGATCGCCGGCGGCCGGGGCCCGTTCAGGATCCCGCGTTCTCCCCGGCCTTCGCGCGGCGCACGAGGAAGTCGACGACGTCGAGCATGGCGGCGTTGGAGCCGGCGCTGCGACCGTCCGTGCGCCAGGTGCCCTCGACGATCATGGCCGGCACGCCGTTGGCCTGGTACGCCCGGCCCCGGGCCATGGACTGCTGCACGGCAGCGCTCACGCCGAAGGAGTCGAAGGCCTCGAGGAACTCGTCGCGGGTGCTGCAGCTGCCCTCGGGCAGGTCCGCGTCGGCCACGGTGGCGGCGTAGAAGTCCGCCACGTCCCGGGGCGAGGCGAAGCGGCGGCGCTCGAGGTGGATCGCGCGGAAGAACGCCGTGTGGGTGGCGTCGAGGACGTCGCAGGCGCGGGCCACGTAGTAGGCCTGGGCATAGAGCATCCAGGGACGGCTGAAGACCGCCGGGACCCGTTCGAAGGTGACGTCGTCCCCCTGGCGCTCCTCCCACTCGCGGAGTTCGGCGTCGAACTCGAAGCAGTGGATGCAGGCGTAGGAGAAGAACTCCGTGACGGTGACGCCCTCGTTGCCCGTGGCGACGGGGACCGGGAGCGTGTGGAAGTGCTCGCCCTCGCGCCAGGGCTCGACGAAGTTCTCCGCCGCGCGGGCGGGGCCCGCGCAGAGCGCGGCCAGGAACAGGATCGGGATCAGGCGGCGGGCCATGACGTCCTCCGGGTCGGGTCGGGGGCGGGGGTCGCCCGCGGCCCCGCGCACGGCGGGCGCGCGGCGGGCGGACGCCCGCGCCGCTCGGTCAGTGGAGCCCCTGCACGTAGGCGCTGACCGCGGCGATCTCCTCGTCGTTCAGGTTGCGCGCGACGCCGCGCATCATGCCGCCGAGGGACTCGTCGGTCTGACGCTCGCCGGCGCGGTAGGCCTTCAGCTGCGCGGCCGTGTACTCCGCATTCTGGCCCGAAAGGACGGGAAATGCCGCCGGGCCGTTGCCGAGGCCGCGGGGCGAGTGGCACGCGGTGCAGGACGGCACGCCCTTCTCGACGATCCCGGCGCGGTAGATCCGCTCGCCGAGCGCCAGGGCGTCGCCCTCGGCCACGCCCTCGGGCTTGTCCTTCTCGGCGTAGAAGGCGGCGAGATCGCGCAGCGTCTCGTCCGACAGGTTGTCCACCTGCCCGGCCATGAGCTGGGCCCAGCGCTCGCCGGACTTGAAGTAGCGGAGCTGCTTGAGCAGGTACTCGTAGTGCTGCCCGCCGAGGTTCGGATAGCTCGGCAGGATCGCCTTTCCGTTCTGACCGTGGCAGGCCGAACAGACCGTGGCCGCGGACTGACCGGCCTGCGGATCCCCCATGGGATCGCCCTCCGGCGGCATCGCCTGGGAGGCGGAGACCGCGGCGCCCGTGACAGCGGTCGCGAGGAACAGGAGGGTGGTGGTGAAGCTACGCAGCATGACTGATCCCTTCGCTCGAAGGTGGACGCCGTGGTTTCGGGTGACGACCGGCCCGGAACGCATGCACCCGCGGCGCGGGAGCGGAATCCGGAGTGTTTCAGGAGGAGCGGACGCTGGAATTCCGCCGCGGGCCGGATTCGGAGCGCGCGAGTATACAGTCCCGGTCGCGGTCAGAGCCACAGCGTAGACGACGGGGACGGCCGCGGCCGCCCGGGCGTAGCATGGAGCCCCGCCGGGCGGGCCCGCCGCCGGGGGCGGAGCTCCCGCCTCGCCGGGCAGCGCCGGGGCCCCGGCGCCCGCCGTCCGCCTCCGATGCCGTGGAGACCGCCTTGTCCCGTCGCCCTCCCACCCCCGGTGCCCGCAAGCGTCCGAAGCGCAGGAGCGACGCGGCGGATCCCCGCGGCGCGGTGCCCCGGGACCCGGATCCGCGGCTGCTCCTGCCGGCGGCCTTCGACCGTTCCGCGCCGACGATCCGCGAGGCCCCGCCCGAACAGGGCCGCGAGGTGGCCTTCGCGGGGCGCTCGAACGCCGGCAAGTCCTCGGTCCTGAACCGGCTCACGGGGCAGCGCGCCCTGGCACGCACGAGCCGGACACCGGGGCGCACGCAGGCGCTGAACTTCTTCCGGGTGGACCAGGACCGGCGCCTCGTGGACCTGCCGGGCTACGGCTACGCCGAGGCGGGGCGCGCGGTCCGCGAGGACTGGCAGGACCACGTGGAGGGGTATCTGGCCGCGCGGCAGGTGCTCGTGGGCGTGGTGCTGGTGATGGACGTCCGCCACCCCTTCCAGCCCTTCGACCGGCAGCTCCTCGCCTGGGCCCGCGCGAGCGCCCTGCCGGTACTCGTGCTCCTGAACAAGGCCGACAAGCTCGGCCACGGCGCCCGGTCCGAGGCGCTCCGCGCGGCCCGGAGCGAACTCGCCGGGGAGCCGGCCGCCGAGGTGGTGCTCTTCAGCGCCCTGCGCGGGACCGGCACGGAGCCCGTGCTCCGACGCCTGCGGGAATGGCTGGACCTGCCGCTGCCGGAGGCTGCGGCCGGCACGGCCGGCGACGAGGAAGCCTGACGAGCCCTCGCCGGAGTCGGGCGAGCGAGAGCGGAAGAAGAAGAGGTGCCCCGGCGCCGGGGGGACGGCAGCCGGGGCGGCTGGCTACGCCTCGGGGGTGGCGTACTCGGACCATCGGGGGTTCGGGGAGGGAGGGGCAATGGTCCTTGCCAGCACCTCCTGTGACCGACCCCCGCGCTCGGAGTTCCCGGGTGGGGGGCGTGGGGCCTACCGTTCGTCGGACGCACCGGACCGCCTGCGACCGGGTCCCGTCCGCGGGATCGAAGTGAGCGCCCGCCAACCCCGGAGCCATTGCGAACCCTGACCCACCCAAGGCGCGGTGGATCAGTGGGCCTCGTCCCAGTTGCGGCCGCGGCCGACCTCGACGAGCAGGGGCACGGACAGCTCCGCGGCGCGCTCCATGCGCTCGCGCACCGCCTCCGCGAGCCCGTCGGCGGCGTCGGCGTCCACCTCGAAGACCAGCTCGTCGTGCACCTGCATGATCATGAGTGCCGGCGGCGCCTCCGCCCGGAGCCAGGCGTCCACCTCGATCATGGCCCGCTTGATGATGTCCGCGGCCGTCCCCTGCATGGGCGCGTTGATGGCGGTGCGCTCCGCCGCCTGGCGCCGCTGCTGGTTCTGGACGCGGATCTCCGGCAGGTACAGGCGCCGGCCGAAGAGCGTTTCCACGTAGCCCTGTTCCGCGGCCGCCGCCCGGGTCCGCTCCATGTACTCCTGGACGCCGGGATAGCGCTCGAAGTAGCGGTCGATGTAGGTCTGGGCGTCGCCCCGGTCGATGCCGAGCTGGCGCGAGAGGCCGTAGGCCGACATGCCGTAGATGAGGCCGAAGTTGATGGCCTTGGCGCTCCGCCGCTGCTCGTCCGTCACCGCCTCGAGCTCCGCGCCGAACACCTCCGCGGCCGTGGCCCGGTGCACGTCGAGCCCCTCCTCGAAGGCGCGCCGCAGGCCGTCGTCCCCGGAGAGGTGCGCCATGATGCGCAGCTCGATCTGGGAGTAGTCGGCGGCCAGGAGCACCCGGCCCTCCGGCGCCACGAAGGCCTGGCGGATGCGCCGGCCCTCGGCGGTGCGCACGGGGATGTTCTGCAGGTTCGGCTCCGAGGAGGAGAGGCGCCCGGTGGCGGTCACTGCCTGGTGGTAGGAGGTGTGGACGCGGCCGGTCACGGGATCCACGACCTTCGGCAGCGTGTCCGTGTAGGTGGACTTGAGCTTGGAGAGGGCGCGGTACTCCATGATCACGCGGGGCAGGGCGTAGTCGAGGGCGAGCTCGGAGAGCACGGGCTCGGCGGTGGACGGCGCGCCCTTCGGGGTCTTCCGGATCACGGGCAGCCCCAGGCGCTCGTAGAGCACCTCCTGGAGCTGCTTCGTGGAGCCGAGGTTGAACTCGACCCC
>JAZBPF010000343.1:0-2386 GCA_036351515.1 Pseudomonadales bacterium
ATCGCCTCGGCGGTGAGGCGCTTGCGCGCCTCGGCGTTGCGGATGCGGGCGTTCGAGGTCGCGAAGCGCTCGTCCGCGAGAAGATCCTCGCGCCGGAGCGCGCGGCACAGGCCGGCCCACTCCCGGTCCGAGACCGCGCCGGCGGTGATCCAGCCGTCGCGGGTCTCGTAGACGAGGTCCTGCGTGCCCTGTTCCCGGCGCACGTCGAATTCCTTCTCGACGTAGACGAGCCCGCTCATGGCTTCGGGCCAGAAGAAGGCGAGCAGCGCCTCGAGCATGGACAGGCGCAGGTGCTGGCCCTCGCCCGTGCGTTCACGGTGCAGGAGGGCGGCCGTGATCGCCTGGGCGGCGGTCAGCGCCGTGACCTTGTCCGCCACGATGACGCGGATCATGCCCGGGCGTCCCGTCTCCCGGTTCGCCTGGATGTCCGTGGCACCGGAGAGGGCCTGGATCACCGGATCGTAGACGCGCTTGTGCGCGTAGGGGCCGTGTTCCCCGAAGCCGGAGATCGAGGCGTAGACGATCGACGGATTCTCCGCGCGCACGGCCGCCTCGCCGAAGCCCATGCGTTCGATGGCGCCGGGCCGGAAGTTCTGTACGAGCACGTCGGCCCAGCGCACGAGGTCCCACAGGACGGCGCGCCCGTCCTCCGACTTCAGGTCGAGGGGGATCGAGCGCTTGCCGCGATTGCAGGAGTAGAAGACCGCCGGAACGCCGTGGTGGGCGGTGCCCATGAAGCGCATCTGCTCGCCGCGGGGCGGCTCCACCTTGATCACGTCGGCGCCCTGGTCGGCGAGGATCATGGTGGCCATGGGGCCGGAGACCATGGAGGTGAGGTCGAGGATGCGGATGCCTTCGAGGGGTCCCATGGGGCGGAGCTCCTGGGTCGGGTGCGGCGGGGGACCCCGGGGAGTGTACGGGTCGGGCGGTGGTCGTGCGCCCGAGGGGAGCCTGCGCACGGATGCGCGCCTTCGTCGCCGCTGAAGCGGGCTCCCACAGAAGCTGTCGACACGCCGCCTGTGGGAGCCCGCTTCAGCCGCACCGGCGGACCGGGCGACGGACAGGCCCTGCGGCCCCTCGCTCGCCGGACGACAGCCCCGCCGCCTCCCCCGTACACTGCGCCCGGCATCCAACCCAGCGATTCCAAGCGAGGACCCCATGCGCGAAGCCGTCATCGTCTCCACCGCCCGGACGCCCATCGGCAAGGCCTATCGCGGCGCCTTCAACGACACGACGTCCCAGGCGCTCGGCGCGCACGCGATCCGCCACGCGGTGGAGCGCGCGAAGATCGATCCGGCCGAGGTCGAGGACGTGATCATGGGAGCCGCGATCCAGATGGGCACGGCGTTCCAGAACGTCGCCCGCCAGGCGCTGATCCGCGCGGGGCTGCCCGACACGGTCCCCGGCCAGTCCGTCGACCGTCAGTGCGCCTCCGGCATGATGGCGATCGCCATCGCCGCGAAGCAGATCGTCGCCGACGGCATGGACGTCGCCATCGGCGGCGGCGTGGAGTCCATCTCCATGAACCAGACCGGCGGCATGTTCGCGACGCCCGATCCGCAGATCCTGAAGGACAAGCCGGCGCTCTACATGGCCATGATCGAGACCGCGGAGATCGTGGGCGAGCGCTACGGCGTCTCCCGGGAGGCGCAGGACGCCTACGCGGCCCAGTCCCAGGCGCGCACCGCCGCAGCCCAGCAGGCCGGGAAGTTCGACGACGAGATCGTGCCCCTGCCCTCGGTCATGAAGCTCCAGAACAAGGAGACGGGCGAGGTGAACCCCGTGGAGGTGAACCTCGAGAAGGACGAGGGCAACCGTCCCGGGACCACCGCCGAGGCCCTCGCCGGCCTGCAGCCCGTGTTCAAGGGCGGCCAGGTGGTGAAGGAGGGCAAGCACGTCACCGCGGGCAACGCCTCGCAGCTCTCCGACGGCGCCTCCGCCTGCGTGCTCATGGAGCGCAAGCTCGCCGAGCAGCGTGGCCTCGAACCCCTCGGGCTGTACCGCGGCATCGCCGTCGCCGGGACGAATCCGGACGAGATGGGCATCGGCCCGGTCTTTGCGGTGCCGAAGCTCCTCGAGAAGAACGGCCTCACCATGGACGACATCGATCTCTGGGAACTCAACGAGGCCTTCGCCGTGCAGGTGCTCTACTGCCGCGACAAGCTCGGCATTCCCGACGAGAAGCTCAACGTGAACGGCGGCGCGATCTCCATCGGCCACCCCTACGGCATGTCGGGCTCGCGGATGGTCGGTCACGCCCTGATCGAGGGGAAGCGCCGCGGCGCCAAGTACGTGGTCTGCACCATGTGCGTGGGCGGCGGCATGGGCGCGGCGGGGCTCTTCGAGGTCCTCTGAGGCCCTGCGATGGTCACCGGTCCGCTCCCGG
>JAZBPF010000344.1:0-21849 GCA_036351515.1 Pseudomonadales bacterium
ACGGCGACGCCGATCGTGTCCGCGAGGGCGACCTCGTCCGGCTCCGCGGCGGCGAGGCGCTCGACGAGGGCGAGCACGCGCTCCTCGGGCACCTCGCCCTCGAAGGGGCAGCCGAAGGCCACGGCGATCGTCACCTGGGCGCGCAGGCCGGCGGCCTTCGCCTCGGCGAGGACCTCGCAGGCCACGTCGACGCTCTCCTGGGCGCCCATGCCCTGGTTGCGCCGGCCGAAGCCGTCGGAGGCCACCGCCACCATGCCGATCTCGTCGAGGCGCCCCGTGGCCACGGCCCGGGCGACGCCGCGGCGATTGAGCACGAGGCCCGTGTAGCGCACGTCGCCGCGCTGGGGCAGGCCCGCGCACACGGCCTCCGCGTCCGCCATCTGCGGGACGCGCTCCGGATGGACGAAGCTCGCCACCTCGACGCGCCGGAGTCCGGCGGCGAGGGCGTCCTCGATCAGCGCGAGCTTCGCCTCCGTGGGCAGGCGCTCCGCCTCGTTCTGGAGCCCGTCGCGGGGCGAGACCTCCATGAGGGTGACGTGGGGCTGCACGGCGGGCGCCTCCTCCTGCGGGAAGCCTGCTCAGGAACCCTGCTGCTCGGCCTCGAGCCTCGCCCAGGTGTCCCGGAGCGTGATGGTCCGGTTGAAGACGGGGCGCTCCGCCGTGCTGTCGGCGTCGACGCAGAAGTAGCCGGTGCGCTCGAACTGGAAGCGTTCGCCCGCGGCCCGGCGGGCGAGCTCCGGCTCGACGACGCCCTCGGCCACGACGAGGGACTCGGGATTGAGCACGTCCGCGTAGCTGCCGCCGCCCTTGAGGTTCCCGGGCGCCGGCACCGTGAACAGGCGATCGTAGAGGCGCAGTTCCGCGGGCACGCCGTGCCGCGCGCTCACCCAGTGGATCACGCCCTTCACCTTCTTCTCGGCGTTCGCCCCGCCGGCCCGGGACTCGAGGTCCGCGGTGCAGCGCAGTTCCACGGGCGCACCGTCGTTCCCGCGGACCACCTCGTCGCAGCGGATCACGTAGCCGTGGCGCAGGCGCACCTCGGCGCCCGGGGAGAGCCGCTTGTACTTCTTCGGCGGCTCCTCCATGAAGTCGTCGGCCTCGATCCACAGCTCGCGCGTGAAGGGCAGCTCCCGGACCCCGAGGGTCTCGTCCTTCGGATGGTTCGGCGCCTCGAGCCACTCCTCGTGGTCCTCGGGCCAGTTCACGAGCACGACCTTCAGGGGCCGGACCACGGCGAGGGCGCGCGGCGCCGCCTCGAGATCGTCCCGGATGCAGCGCTCGAGGAGGCTCATCTCCACGGTGCCGTCGGCCTTGGTGACGCCGATGCGGCCGCAGAAGTCGCGCAGCGCCGCCGGCGTCACGCCGCGCCGGCGGAGTCCGGCGATGGTCGGCATGCGCGGGTCGTCCCAGCCGGAGACGTGCCCCTCGACGACGAGGGCGTTCAGCAGCCGCTTCGAGAGCACCGTGTACTCGAGGCCGAGGCGGCTGAACTCGATCTGCTGCGGATGGTGCGCCGTGCGCAGCGTGTCCAGCACCCAGTCGTAGAGCGGCCGGTGATCCTCGAACTCGAGGGTACAGAGCGAATGGGTCACGCCCTCGAGGAAATCCGAGAGGCAGTGCGTGTAGTCGTACATGGGGTAGATGCACCAGGCATCGCCGGTGCGCTGGTGCGGCACCTTGCGGATCCGGTAGAGCACGGGATCGCGCAGGTTGATGTTCGGCGAGGCCATGTCGATCTTCGCCCGCAGCACGTGCGTACCGTCCGCGAACTCGCCGGCACGCATGCGCCGGAACAGGTCGAGGTTCTCCTCGACGGAACGATCGCGGTACGGGCTCGGGGTGCCGGGCTCGGTGAGCGTGCCGCGCTGGGCGCGGATCGTCTCGTTGTCCTGGCTGTCCACGTAGGCGCGGCCGAGCTCCACCAGTTGCTCGGCGAAGGCGTAGAGCTGCTCGAAGTAGTCCGAGGCGTGGGTCTCGCGCTCGGCCCAGTCGAAGCCGAGCCAGCGCACGTCGTCACGGATCGCCCGCACGTACTCGTCCGACTCCTTGAGCGGATTCGTGTCGTCCATGCGCAGGAAGCAGGTGCCGCCGAACTTCTCCGCCATGCCGAAATTGAGCACGATGGACTTGGCATGACCGATGTGCAGGTAGCCGTTCGGCTCCGGCGGAAAGCGGGTCACGACCCGACCGCCGTACTTGCCGGCCTCCCGGTCGCGCCGGATGATCTGCTCGATGAAGTGTTCGGGGCGCTCGTCGCCCACTGCCGCTTCGCTCATGTCGCAAGCTGTCGCCGGTGCCGGAAAGGCGCGCATTCTACCGCCCCGGTCGCGCGGAGAGCGACGGCCGGGCGCTCCTTCCGCCCGGAGCCGGCCCACGCGGAGGCCCGCCTTGCTTCCATCCCCTCCCGCGAGCTCGCGGCGCCTGCCGCTCGCCGGCGCCGGCGCGCTGCTCGCCCTGCTGCTGGTCCTCGCCTGGCCACGCGGCGGGCCCGACGCGGTGCTCGAGCGCTTCGACGCCGGCACGGGGAGCCGTCACTACGCGATCGATCTCGGCGGCGCCCTCGCGGGACGCCTGCGCGAGGAGCGGGACCGGGACCCGACCGGCGCCCCGCGGATCCGCACGCACACGGAGCTGAACCTGCCGGGCGGGGGGCGCCTGCAGCGCGAGGAGCGCCTGCGTTTCGATGCGCGTCCCCCCCACGCGCTCCTCGAGCACCGGGTGGAGACCGTCAGCCCCCGCGGCGTACGCACGCAGCGACGCCTGGCCCCCGGGGACGCGACCCTCGCCGACTGGTTCGAGGAGGGAGCCGGGCAGAGCGGCGTGGCCCGCGACGACGAGGGCCGGATCCTCGAGTACCGGCGCGGGACGAGCTTCGTCCTGCGCCGCGTGGCGCGGGCGCCGGAACTCACCGCGCCGGGGCCGCTCGCGCCCCTCGAGCTGCCCGTGGCCCGTTCCCTCGGGGACCGGGGGCGCCTCGATCACCTCGCCGTGCGCGTGGACGGTCCCGCCGCCCCCCTGTTCACGGAAGGCCCCGGCCTGCGCACCCGCGCCGTGGGCGAGGGACGCGTGCTCGAGAGCCGCCGCCTGCCGCTGCCCGCGGACGCTGCACGCCTCGCGCTCGCGCGGGCCGTGCTCGAGACCGTACGGGAGCGGATCACCTACGTTCCCGGCGCGTCGCCGCCGGACCTCGAGGCGCTCCTCGAGGGCGGCGAGGGAGACTGCTGGGAGTTCGCGGCGCTCTACGACGCCCTCGTGCGCCGCGCGGGCCTCGAGAGCCGGGTGGTGACGGGCCTGGCCTGGAACGGGGAAGCGGACGGGGCCTTCGCCCTGCACGCCTGGAACGAGGTCGCCGACGGGAACGGCGGCTGGTTCGCGGTGGACCCCACCTGGGGCCAGCTCGGCGCGGACGCGGCGCGCCTGCGCTTCCCGGACGACGCCGCCGCCCAGCTCGATCTCCAGTTCGCCCTCGCGGCCTCGCGGATCGAGGTGCTCGTGGTGGAACCGCCCCCCGCCGTCGACGGGTGAAGGCGGTCAGGGCCGCCGGGCGACGAACTCCACGACCCGGGCGGGGCCCGTGTGCAGGGGCCCCTCCTCGAGTTCCGTCTCGACCTCGCGTGCACGCAGCACCTCGAGGCCGGGGAAGTCCTTCGCCAGCACCGCCGGGGAGCACAGCCGTGCCGGCGTCTTCGGCCCCATGCCGCCGCGCCCGGCCTGGGCCGGCGCGAAGCTCTGCACGAGGACCCGTCCACCGGGCCCGAGCCGGGCGGCCAGGGCCCGGTGGGCGGCGCGGCGCTGCCCCGGCGGCAGATGCACGAACACGAGGGCCACCACGTCGAAGGGCGCGGCAAAGGGCCCGTCCTCGGGCACCGCCGTGACGTCCGCGACGCGATAGTGCAGACGCTCCGCGAGGTCGCCGCCGCCGGCGGCGGCGAGGGCCCGGTCGCGCGCGGTCGCGGAGAGATCCACGGCGCAGACCTCGTGCCCCGCCGCGAGCAGCCAGCGTGCGTTGCGCCCCTCCCCCTCCCCCGGCAGGAGCACCCGCGCCGGCGCGAGGCCCTCGAGCTGCTCGACGAGGAAGCGGTTCGGGGCGACGCCGAAGAGGTCCCGGCCGGCGGCGTAGCGGGCCTCCCAGACCTCCGCCTCGGCGAGCACCCGGCCGGGCATGGCTTCGCCGACGCTCATTCGAGGTCCCGCCGCACGCGGATGAGGCTTTCCTGGGCGGCGCTGGCGACGAGCCGCCCCGCCCGGTCGAAGAAACCGCCCCGGTTGAAGCCCCGGGATCCGCCCGCCGTGGGAGAGTCGCGGTCGTAGAGGAGCCAGTCGTCGACGCGGAAGTCGCGGTGGAACCAGAGCGCGTGGTCGAGGCTCGCGCCGATCACGTGCGAGCGCGGCACCCGCCCCTGGTGGGGAACCAGCGACGTGGACATGAGCCCCATGTCGGAGACATAGGCCAGCAGGCAGCAGTGCAGCACCGGGTCCGCGTCGACCGTGGACCGGAGCCGGTACCAGGCGGGCTTCACGGGGCCCTCGGGGCCCGGGGAGCCGAAGGGATGCACGGAGCGGGCCTCGAAGGGCCGCTCCCGCGTCGCCCAGGGCATGACGTTCGGATCCCGGCCCTGCAGGCGCCGGGCCACGGCGACGTCGTCCTCGAGTTCCTCGGGCGCCGGCCAGGGCGGCATGGGGGCGTCGTGCTCGAGCCCCGGCTCCACCCGCTGAAAGGAGACCGAGGTGCTGAAGATCGCCTCGCCGCGCTGCACGGCGACGATGCGCCGGGTGGCGAAGCTGCGGCCATCCCGGATCGGCTCCACCTCGTAGACGATGGGCAGCTTCGAGTCGCCCGGGCGCAGGAAGTAGGCGTGCATGGAGTGCGGCAGGGGGCCGTCCACGGTGGCGGCCGCGGCGCGCAGCGCCTGGGCCATGACCTGGCCGCCGAACACGCGCGGGCCCGCGGCCCGCTCGTTGCGGCCCCGGAACAGGAACGCCTCGATCCGCTCGAGCTCGAGGAGCTCGAGGAGCTCGGACACCGCCGCGTGCATGGATCCTCCTTCTCCGGAACGGGCTGCCACCCTGCCCGACGCGCAGCGCGGGGGCCTGCGGACCACGCCCCGTGAGACGCCGATCCGGCTCCCGCGGACGCGCGTGCGCCGGTGCGCGAGCCGGTGCGCGAAAAGGCGGTCGGGGACAGCGACCCGGCGCCGGGCGCGGAGGATACCGCCAAGCTCGTGACCGGAGCCACGTTCCGGGAGCAGGGAGGCGGGGGGCGTCGGACGGGCGGGCGCCCCGGAGGCTAGGGGCCGCGACGGAGCGGCGTTCCGCGGGCGTCGAGGGTCCGGAGCACGGCGTCGAGACGGGCGTCGGCGTCCGCGGCGGGCATGCGGAGCACCACCTCGGACGCGTCGCCCTCCTCCGCCGCGGCGCCGAGCACCCCGACGAGGTCCGGCAGCGCCCCGCGGGCCCAGGTCCCGCGGCGTACCCGCAGCTCCACGCCCCCTGCCCCGACGTCGCGGCAGCTCACGACGCAGCGTGCGTCCGGGGCCAGGGCGTCCGCCGCCAGCGGATCCCCGGCCACGACGCGGCCCTCGCCGCGGAGGTCCACCAGGAGCACCTCGCCGCGGCGCACGCTCCGGCGCCGCAGGAGCGCGTGCCAGGCCCCCTCGTGCTCCACGAGCAGCCGCACCCGTTCGGAGACGTGCCGGTCGCAGAGGATCGCCTCGGGATCCTGGAGCCGCACGAGGTCGATCATGCGCAGCCGGAAGGCGCCGTCGCAGAGGCGGAAGCTGCGCCAGCTGCCGAGCCGCGTGCGGGGATCGAGGATCCGGTCGAGGAGCGTCCAGCCCGTGGGGGCGAGGATCTCCTCCGGCGTCCAGGACCCGTGGGCGCAGGCGTCGGCGGCGTCGAGGAGCTCGGGCCGGAGCGCCGGGAAGGCGGCGCGGCCCCCCAGGCGGTCGTGGACGGCGCGGGCCGCGGAGCCGTGGGCGTCCGCGACGAACGCGAGGGCGACGGAGTCCGCGAGCGCGGGGAGGCCGACGGCGATGGTGCCGCCGCCGACGACGACCCGTCCGGCCCGGGCGTCCCGGGCACGGACGAAGGCGACCTCCTGCACGGCGCCCGCGGCCCGCAGGAGCGCTGCAGCGACGAGACCGTCGAGGTCCCCACGGACGAGGAGGAGGCGGTGGCGCGGAACGGGGGCTCGGTCGAACAAGAGGCGCATCCGGAAGCGGCGTCCCGGGATTCATAGCACCGGCCGGGACCGGGAGCCGGCCGCGGGTCCGGTCCCGGGCCCGTTCGTCCCCGGGGAGCGCCCGTTCCGTGACCGGGCGCACGGCCGGGGGGCGGCTCAGGCGGGGGGCGCCGTGCCCAGCAGCTCGCAGACCGTGGCCACGAGCGTCGAGCCGGGCACGGGCTTGGCGAGGAACGCGCGGAAGCCCAGCTCCTCGGCGTTGTCGGGGCCCACGAACTCGCTGTAGCCGCTGCACACGACGATGGGCAGGCCGCCGCGGAGCGCGAGGAGTTCGTCCGCGAGCTCCACGCCGGAGAGGTGGGGCATGGACTGGTCCGTGAGCACCAGGTCGAAGGGCTCGGCCTCGTCGCGCACGCGCGCGAGGGCGCGCCGGGGATCGGTCTCCACCTCCACCGCGAAGCCGTGCCGCGTGAGGAGCCGGGCCATCCAGCGGCCGATGGAGGGCTCGTCGTCCACCACGAGCAGCCGCTGTCCCCGCCCGACCGGCGGACGCGCGTCACCGGGCACCGCCGCGCCCGCCACCACGGCGGGTTCCGCGAGCGCCGGCAGGAGCAGGGAGAACGCCGTGCCCTCGGCGCCCGAGACGAGGCGCACGTGCCCGCCGTGCTCGTGCACGATGCTTCGCACGACGGCGAGGCCGAGCCCGGAGCCCTCCCGTTCGCCCTTGGTGGTGAAGAACGGATCGAAGACGTGGGGCAGCACCTCCGCCGGGATCCCCGGCCCGTCGTCGGCCACCGTCAGCAGGACCCGTTCCGCGCCCTCCCGGATCACGCCCTCGGCACCGCAGGCGTCGCATCGGAAGGTCCCCGCGGGGGCGGGCGCCACGGAGACGCGGATGTGGCCGTTCTCCCCGAGTGCGTCGCGGGCGTTGATCGCGAGATTCAGCACCAGCTGCTGGAGCTGCGTGGGCGCCAGTGCGACGCCGCGGACCGCCGGATCGCAGTGGACGTCCACGGCCAGGGTGGCCGGCAGGATCGGCCGCAGCATGCGCAGGGTCGCGTGCACGGTCTCCACCGTGGCGGCCCTCGGCTCCCCCTCGGCCTCGCCGCGGGAGAAGCGCAGGAGCTGGGCGATGAGGTCGCGCCCGCGGTCCGCCGCGGACCGGATCTCCCGCAGGTACTGCTGGGAGGGGCCGTCCTCGTCCTCGCAGTCGAGCAGCGCGAGCTCCGCGTGACCGAGCACGGACGCGAGGATGTTGTTGAAGTCGTGGGCGATGCCGCCGGCGAGCTGACCGAGGGCGTCGAGGCGCTGCACCTGCCGCAGACGCTGTTCCGCGCGCTCCGCCGCCTCGTCTCCGGGGACGACGCACTCGAGCGCCCCGAGCGCACGGACGACCCCGCCGCCCTCGTCGCGGGCCACGGGGCGCACCCGACTGCGCACGAGCTGCCAGCCGCCGGCGGCCAGGCGGAGCCGATAGCGGACGTCGAGGGAAGCGCTGCGCCCGGCGAGGAAGGCGTCCACCGCGCCGAGGAGCCCGGGGCGATCCTCGGGATGGACCGCCGGGCCGTCCGGCGCCGCCTCGGCGACCGCGACGAAGGGCGGCGGCGGTCCGCCGACGGCGAGGAAGCGCGCCGTACCGGCGCGCGGGTGCCATTCGAAGCAGGCGTCCGTCGCCAGCGCGAGGAGCGTGCGGAGCGCGTCGTCTCCGGCGTCCTCGACCGGCGGGCTGTGGGGCTGCACGTCCGACACGGCGGGATCCCGGCCTGGTCGCGGACGAGGCTAACAGATGGTTCCGCGCACAGAACTGCTGGCAGGACGCCATCATGCGGCGTCGTGTCCGTGCTTCCGGGAGTCGTCAGGACGCTCCGCCGGCGTGGGCGCGGAACGCGTCGATGGCCCGCTGCCGCGAGTCCTTCGCGTCGACGATGGGCGCGGGATAGGCCGCCGGGCGCCCCCGCCAGCGCGAGGGCTCGTGCACGGCCTTCGCGTCGAGGTCCGCGAGCTCGGGGAGCCAGCGGCGCAAGAACCGTCCCTCCGGATCGAAGCGCCGGGACTGGTTCAGGGGATTGAACACGCGGAAGTACGGCGCCGCGTCCGTGCCCGTGGACGCGCTCCACTGCCAGCCGCCGTTGTTGGAGGCGAAGTCCCCGTCCACGAGCTGCTCCATGAACCAGCGCTCGCCGCGGTGCCAGTCGAGGAGCAGGTTCTTCGACAGGAACATGGCCACGACCATGCGCAGGCGATTGTGCATCCAGCCCGTGGCGCGCAGCTGGCGCATGGCCGCGTCCACGAGCGGGTAGCCCGTGCGCCCCTCGCACCAGGCGGCGAAGGCCTCGTCGTCGGCGCGCCAGGGAAAGTCGTCGTACTCGCGGCGGAAGGCGTGGCCCCGACTCACGTGCGGGAACGCGTGGACGACGTGCCGGTAGAACTCCCGCCAGATCAGCTCCGTGGCCCAGGTGACGGCGCCGGGGTTTCCGGCGTCCAGGCGACCGTCGTTGGCCTCGAGCACGGCGGCGAGGCACTGGCGCGGCGACAGCGCGCCGATGGACAGGTAGGGGGACAGGGCACTGGTGCCGTCGAGGGCCGGGAAGTCGCGCTCCTCGTCGTAGCGGTGCAGCCGCTCCCCGACGAAGGCATCGAGGCGCGCCCGGGCCGCACCCTCCCCCGCCGGCCAGAGCGCCGCGTCGTAGCCGACCTCGAAGCCCGCGGGCAGGCGCGGGACCGATCCGGGGGTCACGGTCTCCGGAGGCGCGCGCCGCCGCGGCGCGCTGCGGGGACGGAGCTGCGCCGGATCGAGGTCGGCGAGCCAGCGGCGGCGGAACGGCGTGAACACGGTGTACGGCCGATCCTCCCCGGTGAGGACCGTCCCCGGAGCGCGGACCACGGAATCGGTCCGCCGCTCCACGGCCACCCCCGCCGCCTCGAAGGCCTTCGCCACCGCCGCGTCCCGGCGCCGTTCGTTCAGCGGGTACTCGTCGTTGAACCAGAGGCGCTCGGCGCCGGTGGCGCGGGCGAGGCCGAGGAGGCTTTCCGGGACGGAGCGGAAGTCGCCGGGTTCGAGGATCCGCAGCGGGATTCCCAGGGTCTCGAGATCGTCCCGGAGCACCGCGAGCGTGCGGAGCGTGAAGTCCAGGCGGTTGCCGCCGACGTCGTGGGCCCGGAGCTGGTCCGGACAGAGACAGTAGACGGCCACGACGGGCCCGCCGGCCGCCGCGGCGTCGGCGAGCGCCGTCTGGTCCTCCGTGCGCAGGTCGTTGCGGAACCAGACGAGCTGGGTCGCAGCCATGGACGCTCCCGTGGCCGGTGGAGCCCGTGGATCGTGCCGCGGCTCAGGCGGAGTGCGTGAGCACCGCCCAGAGCGCGTCGGGACCGGCGGCGCAGATGCGCCGGCCGAGCCGCGCCTGCCATTCGGCCTCGTGGCCGTGCTCGTCGCGCCAGGCCCAGAGTCGCCGGGTGCGATGATGCAACCGGTGCTCGTGGGTGAAGCCCATGGCCCCGTGCACCTGGTGGGCGATCTCCGCGCCGCGCCCCGCCGCCTCGCCGGCGCGCGCCTTGGCCACCGCGATCTCGTCGTCGGCGTCGCCGGCCGCGAGGGCCTCCAGGGCCCCGTCGGCCGCGCGCAGGGCCGCGGCCGCCTCCCCCGCGAGGACCGCGAGCTGCTGCTGCACCGCCTGGAAGGCGGCGATGGGGCGTCCGAACTGGCGCCGCTCGAGGGCGTAGCTCGTGGACAGGTCGAGGATCGACTGCATGGCGCCGGAGATGAGCACGGCGCGGCTGAGGGCGAGCTGCGCGCGCAGCGTCCCGAGGCCGCAGCCGGCGGCGGTCCAGCGCCCGGCGTCGATCGCGAGGCGCGTGCAGCCGACGGCGGCCGTCGGTTCGCCGGCGAGGTTGCGGCCCGCGTCGAGCAGGAGCTCCTCCGGCGCCGCGAGGGCGAGCACCGCCTCGCCCGGCGTGCTCTCGCAGGCCAGCACGACCGTGCGGGCCCAGGGTGCGAAGGAGACGCCGCGGACCGTGCCCGAGAGCACGAGCGCGTCTCCCTGGCGCTCGGCGCGGAGCGTGTCGCCGGAGCCCGGAAGCGCCACGGCGAGGGGGCCGCCCGGCAGCGGGAGGCCGGCGGCCCCGAGCCAGGCGTTCGCCAGCAGGCTGTCCGCGAGCGGCAGCGGGAGCGCGTGGGCGCCGGCGAGCCGCAGCAGGCCGAGGGCGTCGGCCAGGGGCAGGGCCGTCCCGCCCGCCGCCTCCGGAGCGGCCGCGAGGGGCAGGCCCATCTCCTCGAGTTGCCGCCAGAGCGCTTCCGGGAAGGTGCCCGCCTCGGCCGCGTCCACCAGCTCCTTCGTGCAGTGCTCGCGCAGGAGCCGCTCCGCGGCCTCCTCCACCATGCGGGTCGTCTCGTTCATCGCAGCCCCAGCCCCCGCGCGATCATGCCCCGGAGGATCTCGCGCGTACCGCCGCGGATCGTGAACGACGGCGCGTGGAGGATCGTGTCCTCGAGGGTCCGGCGGAACAGTGCGGAGGCGCTGGCCGGCGCCACGAGGCGGGCGATCTCCGGCAGCTCCCGCTCGAAGTTGTTGCCGAGTTCCTTCACGAGCGCCGCCTCCACCACGGGATTGCGGTTGCTCTGGAGCATGCCGGCCACGGAGATGGACATCTTCCGGAGCGTCATCATGTGCGCCGCGAAGCGGCCGAGCACCGCGGCCTGGTGCTCCGTGGGCTCCGGGCCGATCTCGCGCACGAGCTCGACGAAGACGCGGAAGGCGGAGAGGAAGCGCTCGGGCCCGCTGCGCTCGTAGCCGAGTTCCGAGGTGACCTGGGCCCAGCCGTTGCCGGGTTCCCCCACGAGCCGGTTCTCCGGGACGAAGCAGTCCTCGAACACCACCTCGTTGAACTCCGCGTCGCCGGCGAGGTTCGCGATGGGTCGGACCGTGAGTCCCTCGGAGTCGCGGAGGTCGACGATGAGCTGCGAGAGGCCCGCGTGGCGGTTCTCCCCCTGGGGCTCCGTGCGCACGAGGGTGATCATGTAGTGGTTGCGGTGCGCGCCGCTGCTCCAGAGCTTCGTGCCGTTCACGACCCAGCCGCCGTCGACGCGCGTGGCCGTGGTGCGCACGGACGCGAGGTCGGAGCCCGAATCGGGCTCGCTCATGCCGATGGAGAAGAAGCACTCGCCGCGCACGATGCGCGGCAGGAAGAACTCGCGCTGTTCCTCGGTGCCGTAGCGCAGGAGCAGCGGCCCGCTCTGGCGGTCCGCGATCCAGTGCGCCCCCACGGGCGCGCCGGCCGCGAGGAGCTCCTCGGTGACCACGTAGCGCTCGAAGAAGCTGCGCTCGCCGCCGCCGTAGCGGGACGGCCAGGTCATGCCGATCCAGCCCCGGGCGCCGAGGGCGCGGCTGAAGTCGGGGTCGTGGCTCGCGCCGAAGTCGGAATTGCGGCGGTGCTCGTTGCCGAGGGTCTCGGCCACGAAGCGGCGGACGTCGCCGCGGAGCGCCTCCGCCTCCTCGGGCAGGGACACGGGGTCGAAGGTGAGGGCCTGGCCCATGATGCGTCCTCTCCGGCTGCATTGCCCGCGGAGGCCGCGCCCGGGCGCGACCGGCGAGAGAACATAGCGACCGCCCCCGACCAATGCAAAGGCCCGTGCGCGCGGTCCCGCGGCGGCCCTCCCGGGCGACGGCCGCACACCGGGTCCGCTACCATCGCCCGCTGGTGCAGCCGCCCGGACGGGGCCATGAGCGCAGGAGACGATTTCGGCGAGCGCTTCGACGCCGTGCTCGAGGGCATGGCCGAGAGCGCGGCCCTCACGGAGCGCTTCCTGGACACGGAGCTCTACCGGGTGCAGCTGGCCGCGCTCTGGGCCAGCGCCGTCTCCCGTCCGGCGAGTTTCGGGCTGGCGACGGACGAGCTCGAGGGCTTCTACGACTTCCTGAATGCGCGCACCCGGGCCGTCCTCGGCGACGACGAGCCCGTGCTCGCGACCTTCCGGCACCTGCTCACGCCGGCGGGCGAGCAGGCGCTCGTCCGCGCCCGGGCGCCGAAGCACCTGCGCGACTTCCTCCTGCACTTCGCCGGTCTGATGGTGGATCCGGACGGTCTCGGCCGGCGCGTCGCCGCGGCCCGCGACGGCGAGTAGCCGACACCACGACCCCGCTCGGGCGCTCAGGCCCCGAGATGCACCACCACCTCCCGCCGGCTGCCCCGCCGGCGGTGCTCCCAGAGCCAGAGCCCCTGCCAGGTGCCGAGAGCGAGTTCGCCCTCGAGCAGCGGGATCGACAGCTGTGTCGCCGTCAGCACGGCGCGGACGTGCGCGGGCATGTCGTCCGGCCCCTCCGCCGTGTGCGTGTAGAGCGGATCCCCCTCCGGCACGAGCCGGGCCAGGAAGGCCTCCAGGTCCCGCCGGGCGCTCGGATCGGCGTTCTCCTGGACGATCAGGCTCGCGGAGGTGTGGCGCACGAACAGCGTCACCAGCCCGTCCGCCGGCGCGCCCGCCGCCAGCCCGTCGCGCACGAGCCGCCGGACGTCGGCGGTGATCTCGTGGAGCCCCTGCCCCTTCGTGTCGACCCGTAACATGCGATTCACGGCGCGGATTCTCCCCGGGACGCGCGGCGCCGGATCCGGAGGCGCCTGCTAGGCTTCAGGAACCATACCGGAGTCCCGGGAGCCGTCGCTCCACGCCGGAGGCATCGCCCGGAACGGTGGGGCCCCCTTCGCCGGAGGAGGATCGCGCCGGCCCAGGTCGAGGAAGCATGGTGGCAGGAGCCCGCAGGCACGTGCGCACGGCGCTGATCGCGGCGATGACCGCGCTCGGCCTGCTCGTGCCCGTGTTCCTGGATCACCCCGCCGCCTGGCTGCCCCTCGTCGCCGCCGTCTTCCTCTGCGTGACGGACCAGCGACCGGCGGCGGCGTTCGGAGTCGCCGCCGCCGGGACGGTCTTCCTCTTCGCCCTCGCCTTCCAGGACTTCTCCGCCGCGGCCCCGCGCCTGCCGGCGGCGAGCGTGCTCGTGCTCGCGAGCACCTGGGTGCTGGCGACCCTGTCCCTGCGCTTCCGCGTCGGCGACACGGAGTGGTGGCTCTCCGGGCGCCAGTTCCAGCAGGCCTTCGACCGCTCGCCGAGCGGCATGGCCCTGGTCAGCCCCGACCTGCGCGTGCTCTACGCCAACGAGACCCTGGTGCGCATGACCCGTCGCAGCCGCGACGAGCTCACGAACCTCGCCCTGCAGGCGCTCGTGGATCCGGCCGACTGGCCCACCGTGCGGGCCGACCGGGAGCGGCTGCACGCGGGGGAGACGACGACGGTGCGCGGGGAGTTCCGTCTCAAGCGCGACGACGGCAGCGTGTTCTGGGTCGAGCTCAGCGCGAGCGCCGTGGAGGACGGGCGCGGCCGCGTCGGCTTCACGATCGACCAGGTGGTGGACCTCACGCCCGTGCGCGAGGCGGAGGCGGCCCTCAAGGCGAGCGAGGCGCGCTTCCGCGGCATCACGGAGCACACGGCGACGATCACCTTCGTGATCGACGAGGAGGAGCGCTTCGGCTACGTGAACCCGCCCCTGCGCCGGCTCCTCGGGCGCGAGAGCGACGAGCTCGTGGGTGCCGACCCGCAGCTCCTCGTGCACCCCGACGACCGCGACCTGCTCCGCGAGGTCCTCGAGCGCAGCCGGCGCGAACGGGGCCTGACCCTCACGCTGCCGCACCTGCGCCTCGCCCGCGGCCCGGAGGACTACGTGTTCCTCGAGGCCCGGGTCACGGCCCTGCCGGAGACGCCCGGGATCCGCGGCGTGGTCTTCAGCTGCCAGGAGATCACCGGTCAGGTGCAGGCGGAGCGCGCCCTCCGGCGGAGCGAGACGCGCTTCTCGACCCTGTTCCAGGCGAGCCGGGACGCGATCCTCATCGCCCGCGCCGCGGACGGCACGATCCTCGACTTCAACGACGCCTTCACGCAGCTCACGGGCTGGGGCCGGGACGACGGCATCGGGGCCCCCGTGCGCCGCATCGTCCGCCTCGCCGACGGCTCCGACGTGGAGCGCTTCTTCGACACGCTCGAGGCCGAGAGCGAGGTCGTGGACTTCGAGACCGTCGTCGTCACCCGCGACGGCCGCCTCGCCGAGACGAGCATCTCCGGGCGCTACGGCGAGATCGACGGCGAACTCTGCGTCGTCGCCGTGCTCCACGACATCAGCCTGCGCCGGCGCACGGAAGCGGCCCTGCGCGAGAGCGAGGACAAGTTCCGCCGCGTCTTCCACCGCAGCCCGGACGCCATGTCGATCACGCGTCTGTCCGACGGCGTGATCCTCGACGTGAACGACCACCTGGTGGAGCTCTTCGGCTATCCGCGCAGCCGGATCGTCGGCCGCTCGGTCTGGGAGTTCCAGCCGGAGATGCCCCGGCGCATGCTCCAGGCGCACCGCAGCATGATGCGCCTGGGCGGCGACGGTGCCGGCTACGCGAACGTGGAGATGGCGCTCGAGAGCGCCCACGGCAGCATCCCGACGCTCGTCTCCTCGACGATCGTGGACATCCACGGCGAGCCCTGCTCGATCACGCTCATCAAGGACATGCGCGCCCTGAAGCAGGCGCAGGACCGGGTCGAGGAGAGCGAAGCGCGCTTCCGCGGCGCCTTCGAGAACGCGCCCATCGGCATGATGCTCGTGGACCCGGACGGGCGGATCACGCAGGTGAACCGCCTCGTCTGCGAGCTCCTCGGCTACGAGGCCGACGAGCTCGTCGGCACCAGCGCCGAGACCCTCGTGCCGGCCGAGGACCGCACCGACTACGTGCGCGTGCGCGACCAGCTCCTCGGCGGGGACGAGCCCGAGGCCAGTACCGAGACCCGCTACCTGCGCCGCGACGGCAGCATCGTGTGGACCAACCGGCACGTGGTCGTGCAGCGCTCCCCGGAGGGCCGCCCGCTCTACCTGATCCTCCAGCTCGCCGACATCACGGAGATGAAGCGCAACCGGGCGCGCATGGAGAAGCTGGCCTTCTACGACACGCTCACGGACCTCGCGAACCGGCGCCTGTTCAGCGACCGCCTGGAGCAGGCCGTGAAGCACGCGGTGCGCACGAGCCGGCCCACGGCCCTGCTCTACCTCGACCTCGACCACTTCAAGCGCGTGAACGACACGCTCGGGCACGAGGCAGGCGACGAGCTGCTGCAGGTGGTGGCGCGGCGCCTGCGCAACTGCGTGCGGGAGGAGGACACGGTGGGTCGCCCCGGCGGCGACGAGTTCACGGTGCTCCTGAACGAGGTGCGGGATTCCCGGGCCGCGGGCCAGGTGGCGCGCAACATCATCGAGGCGCTGCAGGCGCCGATCCAGCTCGGTACCCACTCGATCCGCGTCACCACGAGCATCGGCATCACGCTCGCGCCGGAGGACGGCACCGATCCGACGACGCTCATGAAGAATGCCGACCTCGCCATGTACAAGGCGAAGGAACTCGGCCGGGACAACTACCAGTTCTTCGCCGAGGAACTGAACACGCGCGCCATGGAGCGCCTGTTCCTCGAGAACGAGCTGCGCACGGCCCTGGTGGAGGAGCAGTTCGAGCTCTACTTCCAGCCCCAGGTGCGGCTCGAGAGCCAGGAAGTGATGGGCCTCGAGGCGCTCGTGCGCTGGAACCACCCGGGACGCGGCATGCTGCCGCCGGAAGCCTTCATCCAGGTGGCCGAGGAGAGCGGGCTCATCCTCGAACTCGGCGCCTGGACCCTGCGCGAGGCCTGCCGCCGGGCCCGCTCCCTGCAGGAGCTCGGGATCCCGCCCCTGCCCGTGGCCGTGAACCTCTCGGCCCGGCAGTTCGCGGACGCCTCCCTCCCGGGCCAGGTGCGCGACGCCCTCGCGACCTCCGGGCTCGATCCGCACTGCCTCGAACTCGAGATCACCGAGACCATGCTCATGAAGGACATGGAGGAGACCATCGCCGCCCTCGGTGCCCTTCAGGCCCAGGGCGTGACGCTCTCCATCGACGACTTCGGCACCGGCTACTCGTCCCTGAACTACCTCAAGCGCCTGCCGATCCACAAGGTGAAGGTGGACCGGAGCTTCGTCTCCGACATCCCGACCAGCGTGGACGACATGGCCATCACGGCCGCCGTCGTGGCCATGGCGCACAAGCTCAACCTCGAAGTGGTCGCGGAAGGCGTGGAGACGCCGGAGCAGCTGTTCTTCCTGAACGAGCACCGCTGCGAGTACGGCCAGGGCTTCCTCTTCGGCCCGCCCCTGCCCTGGGGCGCCATGCTGCGGCTGCTCCGGGGCGCGACGGAGGAGGCGAGCGCCTCCGCCCCGACCGTGGCCGCCGACGCCGTCGCCGGCCCCTGACCGCGGCCCGCGGTCGCCTCAGAAGTCCTCGAAGAGCCGGTCCAGATCCTCCACCGGAGGACTGCCGTCGTAGCGCAGGTAGCGCCGCCGCTGCAGGAAGCTCTCCCGCGTGAAGGCGTAGGGATCCACCGCCGCCTCGTCCACGAGCGCCGTCGCCGCGAGGGCGTTGGCCCGGAAGGACACCGTGTCCACGGCCCGCAGGGAGAGGTGCCAGTAGTCGTCCAGGAGCGCCGGGGCGAGCCACCAGACCAGGAACCGGTCCGGGATCGTCGTCAGGGTCACGGGGCCCCAGAACGGCAGCACCAGGTAGGGCGTGTCCTCGAGCCCCCAGATCGCCAGCGCCTGGCCGACGTCCTCCTGCTGATCTTTCAGGCCGAGCCGGGTCGCGGGATCGAAGAGGCCCGCGACCCCGAGCGTGCTGTTCACGGCGAAGCGCCCGGTGGAGATCGCCGTCTTGCGCGGGCTCCCCTGGAGCGCCGAGCCGAGGATGCTCACGGGCTCGGCGAGGTTGTCGAAGAAGTTGTAGACCGCGAACTCGACGGGGTCCGGAACCACGGAGTGGTAGAGCTCCGCAGCGGGCTTGATGGCGATCCGGTCCATCCACTGGTTCAGGGCGAACACGCGCCGGTTCAGGGGTTCGAGCGGATCCCGGTTCTCGTCCTCGTCGTCCGCCGCCCGCACCGCGCCGGGCGCGGCGAGCAGCGTCGCGAGCACCGCCGCGGCGAGCGTGCGCGCGCGGAGGCGTGTGGGAGCGGGACCGTGAGTCACGCGGAAACCTTCCTCGAGGACGATGGACCGATACGGGTCGGGAGGTGGACCGGCGATCCTGGTGCGAGTTCCCGGCGCTGCCGGGCTGCGAGAAACACTATGGTAACAGATCGCGAGCCGTGCCCGCGGCGCACGGGCGTGTCGTCCGTCACCGACGACCGGACGCCGGCGAAGGGGCGAGACCCTCAGAGCAGGCCGAGGGACAGCCAGGGCACGTAGGTGATGATCGCCAGCGCCACCAGGAGCACGAGCATGAAGGGCAGCGAGGCGCGGTAGAGCTCCGTGATCGAGCGCCCGAAGCGATAGCTCGCGATGAAGAGGTTCATGCCGATCGGGGGCGTGAAGTAGCCGATCTGCAGGTTCGCCAGGAACACGATGCCGAAGTGCACGGGATGGATGCCGTACTCCACGGCGACGGGCAGCAGCAGCGGCACCATGATCACGAGGGCCGAGAACACGTCGAGGATCGCTCCGAGCACGAGGAGCGTGACGTTCAGCAGGAGCAGGAAGGCGAGCCGGCTCTCGATCCAGCCGCTCGCGAACTCGAAGAGACGCTGGGGCACGCGCGCGTCCACGAGCACGTTCGTGAAGGCGAGCGCGGCGGCGAGGATGAGCAGGATGCCGCCGACCATGACCATGGCGTCGACCATCACCCCCGGCAGCCGCGAGAGCCGGATCTCCCGATAGAGGAAGACCTGGCTCACGGTGACGTAGAGCGCCGTGACCGCCGCTGCCTCGGAGACCGCGAAGAAGCCTCCGTAGATCCCGCCGAGCACCACCACCGGCAGGGGCAGCTCCCAGCGGGCCGCGTAGAGGGCCCGGCCGAGCCCTCCGGCCGAGAACGGCGTCAGCGTCTGCCCGCGCCCGCGCAGGTGCCAGAGGGTGTAGAGCGAGAGCAGCACGAGCATGAGCGCCGCGGGCAGGAGCCCGGCCAGGAACAGCTGCCGCAGCGTGAAGGGCTCGCCGATCTCCAGCTGCTGGGCGAGCACCCCGTAGAGGATCAGGGGCACGGAGGGCACCAGGAGCAGGCCGAGGCTCCCGGCGGAGGTCACGAGCCCGAGGGAGAAGCGCTCGCCGTAGCCGCCCCGGAGCAGCGCCGGATAGAGGAGCGCGCCGAGGGCGACGATCGTGACGCCGGACGCCCCCGTGAAGGCCGTGAACAGGGCGCAGGCGACGAAGGCCACGAGGCCCAGCCCCCCGGGGAGGCTGCCCACGAGCGCCTGGGTGACGCCGAGGAGCCGCTCCGAGGAGCGCCCCTCCGCGAGCACGTAGCCCGCGTAGGCGAAGAGCGGGAGCGACAGCAGCAGGGGCGTGTCCGCGATCCGGTAGAGCTCGACGGCGACGATCGTGAGGGGGATGTCCGCGAGCAGGAATCCGGTGAGCGCCGCCGCCAGGATCACGGCGTAGAGCGGCGCCCCGAGGAGCGCGAGGAGCAGGACCGCGGCGACGGCGGCGGCGGTCACCGGGGGCCGTCCCCGGCCAGGGAGGGGCGCCCCGCGATGGCCTGCAGCAGGTGCCGGAGTCCCATCACCGCGAAGGCGACGGGAATCACGAGCTCGGTCACCCAGACGGGGACGCCCGCGAAGGCCTCGAAGCCGTCCGCGTACTCCAGGCGCACGAGCGCGAGCCCGTACCAGGCGAGCACGCCGCAGAGCCCCGCGACGACGAGGTCGCCGATCCGGTCCGTCGCGGCGCGCAGGGGCTCGGGGAACAGGCGCACGAGCGCGTCGATGCGCACGTGCCGGCCCTCCCGGGTCGCCACCGTCGAGCCGACGAAGGCGACCCAGAGCACGAGCATGCGCAGCAGCGACTCCCCCCAGGGCAGCCCCGTGTCGAAACCGTTGCGGAGCACGATCTGCAGCACCGCGAGGCCGATCATGGCGAGCAGGAGCCCGGCCAGGAACGCGTCCTCGAGGCGGGCCAGGAGGCGCGCGAGCGCCCTCACGGGGTGGACCGGATCGCCTCGAGGAGCTCCGTCACCCGCGCGTGCATGGCCGGCGTGATCGTGCCCGCCTCGACCATGCGCGCCCGCGCCCGCTCGGCCCCGTCCTGCCAGGCCGCGAGCCCCTCCGCGTCCGGGGTCAGGAACTCGATGCCCTGCCCCGCGAGCGCCTCCAGCGCGCCGGCGTGGTCGCGGCGACTCTCGGCGCTCAGCTCGTCGAAGGTGCGCCCCAGGACCTCGCGCACGACGGCGCGGTCGGCCTCGGAGAGCCGGGCGAAGACCTTCGCGTCGAGGGCCAGGGTGCCGTAGACGTACATGAGCGGCACCTCGAGCAGGTAGTCCAGCTGCGTGTACCACTGCAGGGCGAGCGCCGCGACCGGCGGGACCGCCACCGCCTCCACGAGCTCCGTCTGCAGCCCCGTGAGCACGTCCGCGATGGCCAGCGGCACGGGCCGGATCCCGAAGCCCTCGAGGGCGGCGAGCGCACCCGGGTCGTCCGCCGGCGCCCACACCTTCTGGGCCCGGGCCTGCTCCGGGGTGAGCGCCGGCTGCTGGCTCATGGCGTAGGCGAAGCCCGCCTCGCCGAAGCCGAAGGCGACCCAGCCGGCCTCCTCGAGGCCCGCGAGGAGCACCGGATCCAGCTCCGCGCGGACCGCGTCCACCTCCGCGTAGTCGCGGAACAGCATGGGCAGGTTGTAGAGCTGCACGTCCGTGTAGAACTTCTGCAGGGCGCCGGTGGTGAGCGCCGCCCCCTGGAGCTGGCCGATACGGATCTTGCGCACCACCGCCGCGTCGTCCCCCATGACGCCGCCCGGGTAGAAGCGGAAGGTGACGCGGTTCTCCGTGCGCTCGGCGATCTCCTCGGCGCCGGCGCGGATGCGGTTCATCCAGCTCGATCCGTCCGGCGCGACGGTCGCGATCTTCAGCGTCGCCGCGAGGGCGGGCTGGCCCGGCACGGCGAGCGCGAGGCAGACGATCGCGGCGAGACGGCGGACCAGGGGGGCGGGACACGGGGCCATGGGGCCTCCTTCCTCAGAAGTATTCGTCGGCGCTGGCGAGGAGCTCGCGGGCGCGGCGCTGCGCCAGCACGTTGGCGAGGGTCAGGGAGGGCGCCTCGGGATCGGCCGAGAGCACCTCGCGCAGGAGCGCGTCGTGCAGCTCCCGATCGAAGATCAGGCGGGCGTACTCCTCGGCGAGCAGGACCTTGGCCGTGAGATGGCGCCCGTCCGAGAGAGCGATGGCCCGCTCGAAGTGCTCCCGTCCCGCCTCGGGCCGGCCGCCCATGGCCGGGGGCAGGAGCGTGTCGAGGACCCCCAGGTAGAGATGCGCGCCGCCGTCCTCGACGGTCTCGTCGAGGGCGACGATGCGCTCGAAGATCGCCCGCACCCGCGCGAGTTCCGCCACCGCGTTCCAGTCGTCGCTGTGGGTCTGCACGTAGCCCGCCCAGGTCGAGCCGAGCACGTAGAGCGTATGGGGATCGTCCTGTCCGGCGAGCCAGCGCTCGAAGGCCTCGTGCTCCTCCTCGCGGAGCCCGCAGGCCCGGCGCGACTCCGCACAGGCGGCCCGGAGCGCCAGCTCGAGGGCCCGCCGCTGCAGCCGGCGGGCCCGCTCCCGGTCGTCGACGAAGTTGCTGCCGAAGGCGCCGTGGAGCGTCGCCGAGGCCCGGAGCATGCCGGGGTCGTCGGGGCTGCGCGCCACGAGGCCGTCGAGGAGCACGAGGTAGGCGGGAATCGCCGCCTCCACGGTCTCCGGGTCGGGGCTCTCCAGGATGGCCACCGTGAGGCTGTCGGCGAAGCCGTCGGCCGCCGACGACACCAGCGCCGAGCAGCCGCCGAGGAGCGGCAGGAGGAGCAGGCAGAGGACGAAGCAGCGGGAGGGCCGGCGCGGTGACTTGCCGTGCGGTCGAGGCATGGATCCGGCGATCGCGGCTCGCGAGAGCGCGGTATTGAGCCAGCGGCGACCGGGAGCGTCAAGGCGAGGGGCCGCTGCGCCGGGCCGGGCACGCGCCGTACACTGCGGCGCAGCCGTTCCCGGAAGCGAGGTCCGCCGTGTCCCCACCGTCCCTACCCGTCACCACCCTCGTGGCCCTCTTCGCGGCCCTGGGCACGATCGTCCTCGCCCTGCGCGTGATCCGCCTGCGCTTCCGCCTCGGCCAGGGCCTGGGCGAAGGCCAGCGGGCGGACGACCAGCTGCTCCGCGCCGTGCGCGCCCACGGCAACTTCATCGAGAACGTGCCGCTGGCCCTGATCCTGCTCGCGCTCACGGAACTGCAGGTGGGCACGCTCGCGAGCGTCTGGGTCGCCGGGGGCGCCCTCGTGCTCGGCCGGCTGCTCCACGCCAGCGCCCTCGCCCGCACCGCGGGACCGCACCTGGCCCGGACCGCGGGCATGGTCCTGACCTGGATCTGCTTCCTGATCCTGTCCGCCGTGCTCGCCTGGAACCTGGTGCCCTTCTGACCGCCGCCCGATTCCGGAGGAACCCCATGCTCCGCATCCGCCAGCTCGCCCTCGCCGCCCGCACCCTGGAACCGGTGCGCACGGCCCTGGAGGACGCCCTCGCCGTGACCACCGCCTACCGGGATCCGGGCGTCGCCGTGTTCGGCCTGGAGAACGCGGTGTTCCCCGTGGGCGAGGACTTCCTGGAGATCGTGGCCCCCACGC
>JAZBPF010000345.1:0-17425 GCA_036351515.1 Pseudomonadales bacterium
GATCGAGTCCCGGCCCGTGGATGGTGCAGCCCGCGAGCGGAGCCTCGTCACGACCCAGGAGGCCGGTGACGGCGCGGACGCGTGTCGCTGCTGGCAGCCCCACGACCTTCAGAGCCGCCAGCTCGCCCATCAGCGATTCCCGCGCAGCCGGTTCCCCGGGGGCATGGGGCGGCGTTCCCGATGGCGAGCCGCATACGGCGCCAGGCCTCACCCGCGTCGGATCCGCTGCGCCATCGCGCCTGCCTGCACATCGATTTGCACCACCCGTCGCCATGTCTGCGCACGGATGCGCGGACATGATGATCCGCGTCTTTCCCCGGCTCCGGAAGTTGCCAGCCATGACCGATCGATCGTCCTTCGCAATGCGCATTGCACTCTGCAGCCTCCTCTTCCCAACCGCCGCCCAGGTCCACGCGGAGGATTGGAACTGGAGCCTCACACCCTATGGCTGGGCCATCGGCGCCGAGGTGGACACGGGCGCCCGCTTCGGTGGCGCTGAGCCCATCGAGCAGGATTTCAGCGATCTCGTCGACAAGCTGGACTTCGCCGCGCAGCTCCACCTCGAGGTTCAGAAGGACCGCATCGGCTTCCTGCTGGACGTGACCACCCTGTCGCTCTCCGACGAGGTCACCCGCGGCCCGCTGCAGATCGAGACCGACTCGAGCACCACCCTCATCGAGGGCGCCGTGCTCCTCGGCGCCTTCGAGCGCGGCGTCGGCACCCAGGTCATGGCCGGCTTCCGGTCCGTCAATCTCGACCTCGACCTGGAGATCCAGGGACTCGGCCCGATCGGCGGCAATCGCCAGGCTTCGGCCGATGCGACCCTGTACGACGCCATGGTCGGTGTGCGTCACGGCTTCGCGCTCGGCGAGAACTGGAGCCTGACGCTACGCGGCGACGTCGCCACCGGCGACACGGACTTCACCTGGAACGCCGCCGCCATCGCCGGTCGGAGCTTCGGTGACAAGGGCGCGCTGTTGTTCGGTTACCGCTACATGTCCGTGCAGCTCGACGCGGAGGGTGACCTCCTCGACCCGGAGCTGACGCTCTACGGGCCGGTCGCCGGCTACATGTTCCGCTTCTGATCGACCTGGCGCGGGCCGTCCATCGCTGGCGCCGGGAGCTTTGCCCCAGTCGCTGCGAGGGCTCGGCCTTCCGCGGAGCCCCGGCAGCCGTGCATCCGCGAATGCACCCTCGCTGACCATTCGCGGTCGCGCCAGCTCGCGCACCATCCGACTCGATCACGACCCTACGAACACCCAGGAGAGATGCATGATCCGCTTCCTTCGAGCTGGCGTCCTCGTCACCGGTCTCACGCTGGCCGGCCAGAGCGCCGCGGCCGAGGCGACGCTCCTCGAGCACGTCCTCATGGCCTGCGAGAGCGACCTCGAGCAGTACTGCGACCAGGTGACGCCGGGCGACGGCCGCCTGCTCCACTGCGTCGCGGCGCACGAGGACAAGATCTCCGGCCAGTGTGGCTATGCCCTCTATCAGGCGGCCTCGCTGCTGGAGCAGCTCGCCGCCGCCATCGCCTACCTCGCGCAGAGCTGCGAGACCGAGATCGACACCCTGTGCGGAGATCTACGGGTCGGCGAGGGGCGCATCCTGAGCTGCCTGCAGGACAACGAGGCGCTTGCCGGTGCGGCCTGCCGATCGGCGCTTCGGAGCACCGTCGATGAGTGACTCCACGAGCTGCGAGCCCTCGCGCGCACCTCGGCGCATGGCGATCCTCGGCGCCTCCCGGCCAGGTGCGCTGCTGTGCCTGGCTACGCTGCTCGCGTGTGCTCCGCTGCGTGCCGCGGAGCAGGGCGACCTCGCCCAGCAGCTCGCCAATCCCCTCGCGGCGCTGATCAGCGTTCCCATCCAGGTCAACTACGACGAGGACTATGGTCCCGGGGACGACGGCACGATCACGCGGACGAACGTGCAGCCGGTCGTCCCCTTCTCGGTCGGCGAGCACTGGAACCTCATCTCCCGGACCATCCTGCCGATCATCGATCAGCGGGATCTGCCGGCGCCCGGTGACGAGGCCTTCGGTCTCGGCGATACGGTCCAGAGCCTGTTCTTCTCCCCGAAGGCGCCGACCTCGAGCGGCTGGATCCTGGGCGGCGGACCGGTCCTGCTGGCCCCCACTGCGACCGACGACACCCTGGGCGGCGAGAAGTGGGGCGCGGGGCTGACAGGCGTGGCCCTCAAGCAGACGGGCCACTGGACCTACGGCGGCCTGTTCAACCACATCGAGTCCTTCGCCGGTGAAGGCAATCGCGCAGACATCAGCGCGACCCTGCTGAATCCGTTCCTGACCTACATCACGGACAGCAAGACGACCATCGGCCTGACCACCGAGGCGACCCATGACTGGGAGACCGAGAAGTGGTCCGTGCCCGTCAATCTCACGGTCAGCCAGTTGCTCCGCCTCGGCAGGCAACCCCTCCAGATCGGCGGCGGCGTCCGCTACTGGGCGGCATCGCCGGATGCCGGCCCGGAGGGCTGGGGTCTGCGCCTGCAGCTGACCCTGCTGTTCCCGAAGGGATGATTCAAGGATCCACCGACGAATCGACAGAGGAACCGAAACGATGAACACGACGATCCGCAGCGTCACCGCGCTGCTGCTCTGCGCCGGCGTCGCCACCTCCGCCACCGCGGACCAGCGCGTCACGGTGGACAATTTCGCGCGCGCCGAAACCGATCGCACCATGACCGACTACGTCGCTCTGGGCGCCTTCGGCATGTTCTACCACATCCGCAAGCCCACCCCGATCGATGCCCAGGACGTGGTGAGGATGAACCTCGACACGCTCTACTCCTTCGGCGTGTTCGACCTTTCCTCGCCCGTCACGATCACGCTGCCGGATTCGGGTGAGCGCTTCATGTCCGCGCTGATCATCAACCAGGACCACTCGATGCTGCCGGTCGAGTACGCGCCGCGCGAGTTCACCATCACGCACGAGCAGATGGGCACGCGCTACGTGATCGTGATCCTGCGCACGTTCATGGACTCGCTCGATCCGGACGACGTCGCCGCGGCCAACACCCTGCAGGACCGGGTGAAGGTGTCGCAGGCGGAGCGGGGCGAGTTCGACGTTCCTGCTTGGGACAAGGCCTCCCTGCTGCGGATTCGGGGAGCGCTCGCGGTGCTGGCCTCGACGGTGTCCGACACGTCCAACATGTTCGGCGACAAGAACAGGATCGATCGCCTCGACCACCTGATGGGCACGGCAGCAGGCTGGGGCGGCAACCCGAAGGAAGCCGCCATGTACTTCCAGCTCTCCCCCGCGCGGAACGACGGTGACACGGCCTACTCCGTGACCCTCGACGACGTCCCGCTGAAGGGCAACGGGTTCTGGTCGATCACGGTCTACGGCGAGGACAACTACATGAAGGCCAACGACCTCGGTGTGAATGCGCTGAACAACGTCACCGCCGAGCGCAACGCCGACGGCACCATCACCATCAACGCCGGCGGCTGTGACGACGGGCGCATCAACTGCATCCCGATCACGCCGGGCTGGAACTACGTCGCACGTACCTACCTTCCGGGGGAAGAGATCCTTTCCGGCAAGTGGGTGTTCCCCGAGATGCAGCCCGTCGAGTGACCGGGCGGGCCTCGGCGTCTTCTTCGGCGCCGGGCCCGCGCGACCCTGCGGACGAGCCGGCTCGGCCGCAGGACACGAACCCGAACACTGTCCGCAACGGAGAGACCCGTGAAGCTACATGACAGGACGAAGGTCGGCGGAGCGATCGCGTCGATCGTGATCGGCGCCATGGCGGCAGGCTGCAGCGCCACGGCCACCGAGTCGGCGGCAAGGGCGGACGTGGCCCCGCCGATCATGAGGATGACGACCGCGATTCCCGAGGAGGTCAGGACGCCGGACCGCGTGGAGACGCGCCTCGGCACGCTGAACTTCTTCGACGGCATGCCCGACGATGCCACGGTCGAGAAGGTCTACGAGAACCTCGACTTCATGCGTGGCGTCGACGTGTTCCTGAACTTCATCCCGGCGGCCTCGATCGAGGCCATGCGCCGCGGGATGGCCCAGCTCGACGTGACCCGGGCCAACGACGTGATGGTCATGGACGGGTTGATGGACTCGAAGTCCCTGTTCCTCACCGGCAACACCGACACGGTCTATGCCGGTGCCTTCCTCGATCTGCAGCGCGATGGGCCGACGGTCGTCGAGGTGCCCGCGGGTGCCGGGCCGGGAACCGTCAATGACGCCTACTTCCGCTTCGTGACCGACATGGGAGCGCCCGGACCCGATCGTGGCAGGGGCGGCAAGTACCTCATCCTGCCTCCGGGCTACGAGGGTGAGGTGCCGGAAGGCTACTTCGTCTCCGAGTCCCGCTCCTACGTCAACTTCCTCATCCTGCGCGGCTTCCTGGTCGACGGGAAGCCGGATGCGGCTGCGCGCATGTGGCGCAGCAGTCTGAGGATCTATCCGCTGTCCCGGGTGGACGATCCGCCGGCGATGAAGTTCGTCAACGGTACCGGACGGGAGTTCAACACCATCCACGCCAACAACTACGTGTTCTTCGAGGAACTGCACACGGTCATCGACCGCGAGCCGGCAGATCTCGTCGAGCCGCAGCTCGCGGGCATGGCCGCCGCGATCGGTATCCAGAAGGGCAAGCCCTTCGCGCCCGACGCCCGCATGCGCGCCATCCTCGAGGAGGCCGTGGCCGTCGGCAATGCGACCGCGCGCGCCATCTGGCTGAAGCCGCGCGATCGAAGTGCCTACCTCTACGAGGACTCCGGCTGGTTCACGGCCTTCCTGGGCGGTGACTATCGCTGGTTCGTGGAGAACGGCGAGGGCGCCCGGAACCTGGACGCGCGGACGCTCTTCTTCTACTCGGCCACGGTGAACACGCCGGCGATGGCACTCGAGATGATCGGAGCGGGTTCGCAGTACGCGTTCAATGCGACCGACAGCGACGGCGCCTACCTCGACGGCAGCAGGACCTACCGGTTGCGCGTTCCCGCGGACGTTCCGGCGAAGGACTTCTGGTCGGTCGTCGCCTACGACCCGCAGACGCGCTCGGAGCTGCAGACGGACCAGCGGTTCCCGAGCGTGAACAACAGGAAGACGCCGCTCACCTACAACGACGACGGTTCCGTCGACCTGTACTTCGGGCCCGAGGCGCCGGTCGGCATGGTGAACAACTGGGTACAGACGGTGCCGGGCAAGGGCTGGTTCGTGCTCCTGCGCCTCTACGGTCCCCTCGAGCCCTGGTTCGAGAAGACCTGGCAGCCCGGTGAGTTCGAGCGGCTCGACTGAAGCCGCAGGCGCGGCGTCGCAGCGCCGATCGCGAATGCCGGGCCCGGCGCCGCCGCCGCACGACCGGACACGATCGATGCGAAGACTGCTCGTCACCCTGCTGGCGCTGTACACGACGGGCGACGGGACGCTGGCGGCCGCAGCGGCCGAGCGCGACCAAGGGGAGAGCCCCTACGTCGGGTCCTCGCGCTGCGAGGACTGCCACGCGGACGCGAGCCGGCGCTGGGCCGAATCCCACCATGCCCTCGCCTGGACGGAACCGGGTCCGGACACCGTACTCGGCGACTTCGACGACGCGCGCTTCGAGCACGCGGGGGTGACCACGCGTTTCGCGCGCCGCGGCGAGGACTACTTCATCACTACGGACGGGCCGGACGGTGCCATGACCGGCTTTCGCGTCGCCGGCGTCGCCGGCGTCTCGCCCCTGCAGCAGTACGTGCTGGAGACCGAGCCCGGCCGCCTGCAGTCCTTCGACGTCGTCTGGGACGTGGAGGCTGAGCGCTGGTACCACCTCTACCCCGACCAGGATCTGCCGGCCGGCGACGGGTTTCACTGGACCGGCCCCTACAAGACCTGGAACGCGCGTTGCGCCGAGTGTCACGCCACCGGCTACGTGCGCGGCTACGACGCCGCGCGTCGACGCTACGACAGCGGGCGTGCGGAGATCGGAGTCGGCTGCGAGGCCTGCCACGGCCCCGGGGCCGACCACGTCGCCTGGGCCGCGCATCCGGGTGCGCCCGGCGCAGCGCCGGAGCGGTTCGGCTTCAGCGCCGACCTTTCCACGGCAGCCGGCGAGATCGACCAGTGCGGCGGCTGTCATGCGCGCCGGGAACCGTTGCTCGACGGTTCGCCGGTGCCGGGCACGCCGTTCCTCGACGCCTATCGACCGAGCCTGCTCCTGGAGGGGGTCTACCACGCCGACGGACAGATCCTGGACGAGGTCTACGTGCACGGCTCCTTCGCCCAGTCCCGCATGGCTGCGATGGGGGTGCGCTGCTCCGACTGCCACGATCCGCACGGCGCCCGCCTGCGCGCCGAAGGCGATGCCGTCTGCACGAGCTGTCACGCACCCGAAGGTGACCCGCGCTTTCCGACGGCGTGGGGAGACTTCGACCGCCCGGCCCATCATTTCCACGAGCCGGAATCGGACGGCGCCTCCTGCCGGACCTGTCACATGATCGAGCGGGTCTACATGGGCGTCGACGGACGCCGCGATCACTCCTTCCGGATCCCGCGTCCCGACCTGACCGTCGCCATCGGCACGCCCAACGCGTGCAACGACTGCCATGCGGCCCGGAGCGCCGCCTGGGCGGCAGCAGAAATCGCCGAACGCTTCCCGGAAGGGGGCGCGCGACGCGGGCACTACGGGACCTTGTTCGCCGCTGCGCGCGCGCGTCCCGGTGAGCACGAGGACGCCCTCGCAGCCCTCGCGCTCGACGTCACCCGCCCCGCGATCGTCCGCGCCACGGCGCTCGAGTACGCCAGCCGTGCGCCAACGCCGGAGCTGGCAGAACAGACCGCGCCGCTGATCGAGGACCCGGACCCGCTGGTGCGCGCGTCGGCTCTCGCGATGCAGCGCGGAGCGCCCGATCCGATCCGCGCAGCGCGCGTACTCGCCCTGGTGGACGATCCGGTGCGCAGCGTGCGCATCGCCGCGGCACGCGCAGCCCTGGACCTGCCGATCGCACGCCTGCCATCCGCGCTGTCGAGGTCCCTCGGGAGGGCGATGGGCGACTGGCAGGCCTCCCTCGCGAACCGTGCCGACTATCCGGAGACGCATCTGGTCCTGGGCGGCACGGCACTCGTGCTCCGGGACCTGCCTTCGGCGCGGGCGTCATTCCGCGAGGCCGTGCGCCTGGACCCCCAACTCGTCGATGCCTGGAGCGTGCTGGTCCGCCTGGAACTCGCCGTGGGCGATCGCGACGCCGCCCTGCGCGTGGTCACCGAAGGCCTCGCCGCCGTCGACGATCCGGGCCTGCTGGTCCTGCGACGCCAGCTCGAGACCGCCCCCTGACGTCCCCTGGTCGCACCGAGGGTGATCCCTCGAGGTCGGCCGAGCTCGGGCGCAGGAGCTTCTCGTATCGCTTCCGGAGGAGGTTCCCCATGAAGAAGCCCCGGACCGCGAAGCGTCAGATCGGTACCCGATGGAGGCGGGCTTACCTGTCGTCGAGCTCCGGAGGCCGGCACGTAGATCTCGTCCGCTGTTCATGGCGGATTCGCGTCGCGCGCAAGGGGGCGCTCAGCGACGTTGTGAGAACGACTCCGACCGGGCGATGAGAGGCCCAACAGATGCCCAGCTCCGAAGTACCTTGCATCCGAAACAGGCCGTTCCTGACCGCCGCACTGCTGTTGACGTGCCTCCTCTCCCAGACCATCCGGGGTGAGGACGGCTTCCGCGCGGAGCTTCCCGGGAATCGCAGCGACCCGTCCTTCGTCGACGAGATCGGCGGCGCGCCACTGGTGATCAGGGCGATACGCACGGACAGTCCGCGCAGTACGCTCGCCACCTTCCTGCGGCTTCGCGCAGAGCTGGAAGAGACCCTTCTGGCCTACCGGCAGAACAGGGTCGCGAGCCTCGCCGTGCAGACCAGGGCGCTTCGCGATCAGTTCATCGCGCTGATGGACGTCTCCTTGTTCCCGCAGGTCTCGCAACGCGAGACGGGCATCAAGACGATGGCCTTCCTGCTGGACATCATCGGGCGAATACCGCCACCGGATCTGGATACCGTTCCGGACGCGGATGCCTTCGACGATGCCTCATCGAGTGCAAGATGGCGCATACCGGGAACGCCGATCTGGCTCGTTCGTGTGGAAGAAGGGCCGCGCGAAGGCGAATTCCTGTTCGGTGCGCAGACCGTGCTGTCCGCGCCTCGGTTCTATCGCGGCATCCAGGATCTTCCACTCGAATCGACCTTGCCCATCGAGAGCTGGAATCAGGCGCTCCCCCAGCTGACCGGCCCGATGATCCCGGAATCACTCGTCGGCGCCATCCCGAGACCGTTGCGGCAGCTGTGGCTCGATACGCCGCTATGGAAGGTGATCGTGATCACCTCGGTCGGCCTGATCCTCGCCGGTCTCGTGGTGCTGCTCCATCGTCTGCTCGGTCGTCACGAGACGACCGGCAGGATCGAGCCCTTGCTGCGCCCGGCGATGACGCCGGTGACGATGCTGATCCTGGTCTTCTGTTTCAGCAGCCTGTTCCTCCCGCAGATCGTCCCGTCCGGTGATTTCTCGGCCTGGATCGACGGCGTGGTTTCGATCGTGGTCAACGTGGCCATCCTGTGGCTCGTCTGGGTTCTCGTGCGGGCGCTCTTCGAACGCATCATCCAGATTCGCGGAATTCCGGATCAATCCTTCGATGCGCATCTGTGGCGCCTGGCCGGCCGCGTTCTGGGCGTGGTCGTCACCGTTCTGCTCGTCGCCCGCGCCGCACAGGCTCTGGGCATGCCGCTCTATACCGTCGTAGCTGGCCTCGGCGTAGGCGGTCTCGCGGTCGCACTGGCGATCCGACCGACGCTGGAGAATCTGATCGGCGGAATCATGCTGTATCTGGACCGACCCATCCGGGTCGGCGATTTCTGCTCCTTCGGGGACCTCACGGGTACGGTCGAGAGCATCGGCGTGCGGACGACCAAGGTGCGCGCGCCCGATCGAACGGTGATCTCCGTACCCAATGCGGCCCTGGCAGACATGCAGCTCACCAACTGGGCCCGGTGCGACATGATGCTCATCGAGACCACCATCGGTCTGCGCTACGAGACCCGACCGGATCAGCTGCGCTACATCCTGGTGAGATTCCGCGAGCTCTTCCACGCGCATCCCAAGATCGACTCGAAATCCGTGCGTGTGCGCTTCTCCGGCTTCGGTGCGTCGTCGCTGGACATCGGCGTCCGGACCTATGCTCTGACGCGTGACTTCAACGAGTTCCACGCCATCCGCGAGGACGTGTTCCTGCGCATGGGAGAGATCGTCGACAGTTCGGGCAGTGGCTTCGCCTTTCCCTCGCAGACGCTCTACATGGGGCAGGACCAGGGGCTCGACCCGGAACTCGCGGAACAGGCGTCTCGTCAGGTGGACGCCTGGCGCCGGTCGGGCCGGCTGCCCTTCCCGAGACTCAGCCCCGCCAGGGTGTCCGAACTCGAGAACACGCTCGACTATCCGCCGAAGGGTTCGAACGAAGCGGACGCACCGGAGGAGCATCAGGTCTGGAACACCGACGAGCAGATCTCGACGGTCGACCCCGACCTCGCCGCTTCGCCGGAGCTCCAGCACGACGACGAACAGAAACCCCGCGGGTCGGACTAGCCGCTTCCCACTCGGCCACGAATGCCGCGTGGCTTCCGGGTCGATCGATCAGAGGTACTTCTCGAGCGGGAACAGGGCGATGAAGCCCGAGCGGACCCGACGCCAGAAGCCGACCCGCGGCTCGTGCGTCCACCGGGAGGCGGACTCCGACCTGCCCTCGGCCTCGACCTCGGGCCAGCGCACGCGGCCCCGGCCGTCGAGGATCGGTCGCCAGCTGTTGGCGTCCGTCATGTTCAGCTCGATGTCCCCGGCGATGCGCTCCGCGAGCGCCGGGCTGTCGATCACCAGGCCCGATTCCGCGTTCAGGAAGCGGGACCGCAGGTTCATGTTGAGGGACCCGACGTAGACGGTCCGGCGGTCGAGGACGAAGGTCTTGGCGTGCAGGCTGAACACGTGCTCCGGGCCACAGGCGGCCTCGTTGCGGATGAGCCCGGGGCAGGATTCGGCGTCCGGACGGAGTTCGCGCAGTTCGATGCCGCTCGCGAGCATGGCTCGTCGCCGTCGCGCATAGGCGGCGTGGTTCATGGTGACGTCGTTCGACGCCAGCGAGTTGGTCAGGGCTCGCACCCGCACGCCGCGCGCACGGAGCTGAACGACGTTCGCCAGCGTCGTGTCGTCCAGCACCAGGTAGGCGGACTCGACCAGCAGATCCCCCTGTACGTCGCGCGCCACCTCGCGCAGGGCGACGGATCCGGGCTGGGGCACGTCCGTGTCGCCCAGCGCCCCGGGATCCGGCGGAGGATCGTGAATCAGGCGGGCCTGCGCGTGGACCATGCTCCGGATGGCGCCGGTCAGCTCCCGGAGGGCGGCATCCGCTTCGCGCGGCAACGGGCCGTGGATCCGCTCGAGCACGGAGACCTGCTCCGCCGCCGTGGCGATGAGGGCACCCGTATCCGGCAGTTCCGTCCCTCCTGCGAGTTCCTCGATGGGACGCGCGAGGGGCCAGTCCCAGAACAGCTGGAACATGGCCGCGGTCTGCGGAACGACCGCACCGACGGCGAGCACGTCCCGATCCCTGTGATTCATCCCTTCGGCGCTGTCGAAGTACTCGTCGCCGACGTTGCGTCCACCGAGGATCGTGACCGCGCCGTCGACCGTGAAGGACTTGACGTGCATGCGCCGGTTCAGGCGCTCGAACTCCGCGAGGAATCCGAAGGCCTTCTGAAGGCCGCTGCGCTCCGCGAACGGGTTGTAGATCTGCAGCTCCACGTTCGGATGCGAGGCGAGGGCGGCGAGCACGGCGTCCCGGTCTCCGACGTTGATGTCGTCCAGCAGCAGGCGGACCCGCACGCCGCGATCGGCGGCCGCCAGCAGGCGGACTGCCAGATAGCGGCCCGTCGTGTCGCTGTTCCAGATGTAGTACTGCGCATCGATCGAGCACTCGGCGGCCTCGACGAGGGCAACGCGTGCGCGCAGCGCCTCGCGCCCGGTGTCCAGCAGCAGGATCCCGTTCGCCTCCGGCGCCGCGTCCAGCGATCGCGCCGCGAGGTTGCCTAGGACCGTGGGCGCCGTGCACTGCGGCGCGGGCTCGAGATCCTTCGCCGGCAGCGATGGCCCCGTGGCCGCGCACCCCGCGAGAAGCAGGACCAGCACCAGGACTCCCGGTCGTCCGGCGCGCCGTGCGCGAGCAATGGTCATGGTGCGCATGGCGTCGAAACCTCGTTGAGCAGGGTCCAGCCGGCGCAGTCGGGCGCGTCGCGGACGGCGAGTATATCGATCGCATCTCGGCTGGACAGGAAACATGACCAGCTGTCCGCCCTCGGTCGGATCGATGATCGCCCTCGCGAGGTCGGCCTCGAACGAATCGGACAGCCACAGAACCGCTTCCTACCACGCTATCCGGCGTTGGTCGTCCATGCCCGTCCACGCACTCGCGCACTGGCGTTCCCTCACCGTCCTGCACACGCCATTGCACCCTTCCGGCACATCCACCCCCGGCGGCCCGCGGCTAGGCTCGATCGGTCCGGGCGGGTCTTCCGCATCCGCGGCCCGCCGCACGCACGAAGGGATCGCCCGGTCTCCCGCGCGACGTTCAGGACGAGCACGAGTTCCTGCGCTGAACGATCCGGAACTCGGGGCATGGACGTCCGGGAAGGGTGTTTTTCAACGGGAGAGAAGCATGAGATCACTTCACAGGCCCCTCTGTACCGCGACCGCCCTGCTGGCCATTTCAGTGGGGACGCAGGCAGCGCAGGACACGCTCGATCGCACGTCACTGCCGATCGCCGAGCCGCAGCGGCCGACCTACACGGAACTGGACGCGCGAAACGCCGAGGCGCCACCGCGTTTCCGTGTCGAGGCACCAGAAGGCGCTCCCAACGTCGTCATCGTGCTCATCGACGACATCGGCTTCGGTGGCCCGAGCACCTTCGGTGGCCCCATCCACACGCCGACGCTGGATGCACTGGCCGAGGAAGGACTGCGCTTCAACAATTTCCACACCACAGCGCTGTGCTCGCCGACGCGCAACGCGCTGAAGACCGGCCGCAACCATCACACCACCAACACTGGCTCGATCATGGAGACCGCAACGGCCTTCCCCGGCAACACCGGGCAGGTTCCGAACAGCGTCGCGCCGCTGGCGGAGATGCTGCGCCTCAACGGCTACAGCACCGGCGCCTTCGGCAAGTGGCACGAGACCGCCGCCTGGGAAACCAGCGTGTCCGGGCCCTTCGACCGCTGGCCCACGCATCAGGGGTTCGACAAGTTCTACGGCTTCATCGGCGGCGAGACCGACCAGTGGTTCCCGCTCGTCTACGACGGTGTGACCAAGGTCGAGCCGCCGCAGACCGAGGGCTACCACTTCACCGTCGACATGACCGACAAGGCGATCAACTGGGTGAAGGCGCAGCAGTCGATGACGCCGGACAAGCCGTTCTTCGTCTACTACGCCACGGGAGCCGTCCATGCCCCGCACCACGTGCCGAAGGAGTGGGCCGACAAGTACAAGGGGGAGTTCGACAAGGGCTGGGACCGGGTGCGCGAGGAGACCACCGAGCGCCAGCGAAGACTCGGCGTGATACCCGCCAGCACGCAGCTTGCGCCCAGGCCCGAGGACATCAAGGACTGGGACAGCCTGCCGGCGGAGCAGCGCCGCCTCTTCGCTCGCCAGGCCGAGGTGTACGCCGCCTTCATGGCACAGACCGATCACGAAGTCGGACGCCTGGTCCAGGCGCTGAAGGACATCGACGAGATGGACAATACGCTGTTCATCTACATCGCCGGTGACAACGGCACCAGTGCCGAAGGCGGCTTCGTCGGCATGTACAACGAGATGACCTACTTCAACGGCGTCACCGAGAAGGTCGAGGATCTGATCCCGCTGATCGACAAGTGGGGCGGCCCGGAGACCTTCCCGCACATGGCGGCGGGCTGGGCCGTGGCCTTCGATGCACCCTTCTCCTGGACCAAGCAGGTGGCCTCGGACTTCGGTGGCACGCGCAACGGCGCAGTCATCCACTGGCCCGAGGGAATCCGGGCGAAGGGCGAACTGCGCAGCCAGTTCGCGCACGTGATCGACGTCGTCCCGACGATCCTCGAGGCAGCGGGCCTGCCGGAGCCCGTCAGTGTCAACGGCACGCCGCAGACACCCATCGAAGGCACCAGCATGCTCTACACCTTCGATGACCCGAACGCCCCGGAGCAGCACACGGTCCAGTACTTCGAGATGTTCGGCAATCGCGCGATCTATCACGACGGCTGGCTCGCTCGCACGATCCACCGCGCACCCTGGGAACTGGCCAACCTGCCGGACCTGAGGACCGACGTCTGGGAGCTCTACGACGTCGGAAGCGACTTCAGCCTCGTCGACGATCTGGCCGCCGAGCACCCGGAGAAGCTCGCGCAGATGCAGGCGCTGTTCATGGAGGAGGCCGAGAAGTATCACGTGCTGCCGATCGACGATCGCACCATCGAGCGCACGAACCCGGCCCTGGCCGGCCGTCCCGACGTCATCGGCGACCGCACCTCGCTGACTCTCTACGAGGGCATGCAGGGGATGCTGGAAAACACCTTCATGAACATCAAGAACCAGTCCAGCAGGATCACCGCCGAACTCGAGATTCCGCGTGGAGGCGCCAATGGCGCGATCCTCTCCCAAGGCGGGCGCTTCGGCGGCTGGTCGCTCTACATGAGGAACGGCAGGCCCGCCTACGTGTACAACTTCCTCGGCATGGAGCGCTACACGATCATGGCGCGGAGGGCTCTGCCCGCGGGTCCGGCAACGGTCGTCCTCGACTTCGCCTACGACGGCGGTGGCCTGGGCAAGGGGGGCACTGCGACGCTGCTGGTGAACGGCAAGGCGGTCGCCGAAGGTCGCGTGGACAGGACGCAGCCCAACATCTTCTCTGCGGACGAGACGGCGGACGTGGGCCTCGACAATCAGACCCCGGTCGCCGAGGGCATCGGCATCGGTGCGCAGACTCGCTTCACCGGCCGGATCAGGAAGATCACCCTCGAAGTGGAACCCGGTCGCTAGGGACACCCGGCGGCACAGCGGTCAGGACCCGGTCGCAGCGGTCGGCGCCATCGCGCCGCCGCTCGGCCGGGTGGACTTCCCCCTCTTGATCGCACGGCGCTCGGGCTACGACTCCGTGGATCGGGAATCCGGAGAGCCGTCCCGAGGCAGACCACCTCGCCCGCCAGCTCCTGCAGCGACTTCGACTGTTCGTGACTGCAGACGCGTGCGGCCCCCCGGGCCTGTCGGCTACCCGGGGACAGGACAGATCCAGCCCCGGTCATCGATGAAGCCATCGCTCAGCGCTGCTGGCACACGTGGTGCCAGGGTGGGAGGAGCACGGCGTAGCCGCGCTACGTGAGCGACGACCAACCAGGGCGAGGCGCTCCACGTCCGCAGTGGTCCGGACCGTCCGCAGGATGCCTTGGCGACGGTGTTCTACCGCGACGCCTCGTTCTGAGTCGAGCGGGCGCCTGCGGCTCGGAGCGAGGCCCGTCAGCGGTTCATGAGAAAGTCGTTGGCGGCGACGCCGATGCCGAAGCGGTTCACCTTCTCGTCGTAATCGATGAGGCTCTCGCCGTAGCCGTACCACCACTGGGCATAGATGCGCAGTTCCTGGGTGATCGGCCGGCTCCAGGTCAGCTCCATTCCGCTCTCTTCCTCGCCGGGGCGGAACATCGCGGAGAAGGTGTTCCTGTTCGGCGCCCAGACGGCACGGATGTCGCCGTAGCCGTAGAAGTCCTCGGTGTTCGGGTTGTCGTCGTCCTCGTCGTCCTCCGGCAGGCGGTACCAGGCGCGGACGAGGAAGGCGAGATCGCCGTAGTCGAAGGCGCTGCGCGCCATGAGACGGTTCCAGCTGCGGGAAAGCAATTCCGAGCGGCCGTTCGACTGGTGCACGATCGCCAGGTCGGCGGCGGCGAGCTTGCCGTCGAAGGGCAGATCGACGTCCAGGGCCTTGCGCACGAAAATCTCGGGCTCGTAGTTGGTCTCCCGGAAGGGTGCAGAGGTGATGCCCTCGTCGGAAAACAGCTGCCACCAGCTGGTCTGTGTGTAGCCGGCGTACATGTCTACGTCCGAGCCGAGCATGTCGCGCCACACAGGCAGCTTGAAACTGACCTGGAACTTCATCTCTTCCTGCTTCAGGTCGTTGAAGTCGGAGTCGACGCTCGCGTAGATGGACTCCGATGCGTTGAACCTGGTGTTGTTCGTGTACATCAGATAGTTCGGCTGATAGGTCGAGATCGCGAAATCGCTGGACGCGACGTCGTACTCGGCCCGGAAGCGCGCCTGCACGCGGGTTTCGGGCGCTGGCGCGGCTGCGCGCTCCGTACTCCTGGTGCCGGCAGTGCTCTCGCATGCGGTGCGGATCGAGGCGACGGTCCGGCTACCCTCGCTCTCCGTCACCGCCTGCATCACGCAGTCCTCGAAGCTCATGGGGGCGGCTTCCGTGACGCCGACGACGAGCAGCAGCGCGAGGGCGAGGGTAGTTCGGTCGAAGGGATTCGCGGTCATTCGGAGCTTCCTCGATCGAGGCCGTACACGAGTTCGTCTCGTGCGGCGGAGAGGCAGTATCGTCCGGACGACGGCGGCGTGACAGAGGCGCGTGCTCCCGCGGCGTCATGACCGGCGTTCATCCGGCGAGCACGGGAAGCTCGCGACACGACTCACCACGCCGGTCGCGATCGCCGCGCTCTCGATCGCGGTGCTGCTTGTTGGCATGGGACCCTGCCGGCGGCACCCACGGAGGCCCCTGCCGAGTCCTTCGACGGCCTGCCGCTGCAGCACGCAACGAAGCTGGATCTCGTCCACGCCCGATCCGGCATCGACTTCTGCGCCCATGCGCGCATCGCCTTGCTCGACTGCGCGCCCCCCTTGCCCAACAACCGGGAGCGCGACCGGAACCGTGCGCATCCCTCCGCCATCACGAAGAGCGACACGGACGGGATTCGCACGTCCCCCGGCGCCGCCTTCGCGGAGACGTTCCGGGCAGTGCTCTTCGAGGAGAGACCGTGGACATCCAGCCTACACGGGGCGTCCGATGGCGCCCCGCCAGCCGGCCGGGACATCCCGCCACGGACCGGACCTGCCGCTACGTCGAGGGACCCTCGCGGGTCGTCGTCCCTGCAGATCGCAGCGCACGGGAAGGGCCCGGGTTCCCATGTGGATGTCCAGGCCCTTGCACGCCGCCAGCAGCACCGCCGACAGCAGCGCGGCCGACCGGCGCCGGAGGACTCGTCGCTGCACCGCCATGGCTCGCGCTCCGCTGTCCGGTGGACCGGCGGTCGCAGGGCGACCGCCGCGGGAAGGCGGACAAGGGTACACCAGCGCTTCGCGTGCCCCGCGCTCGGCGTGGGTCAGCCGCGGCCGGCGAGCTCGCGGCGGACTTCCCGGATCAGCCCGCGCCGGAGCAGAGCACGATGGGTCCGGACCGCGAGGAACGCGCCCGCACCTGCCGCGAGCCCCTGGAGCAGGATCGACCCCGGAAAGCCGGGCCCGAAGGTCACGAGCAGCGGAACCGAGACGCCGACGACCATCGCGGCGACCGCAAGCGCTCCCAGAAGCGCCGAGCCGGCTGCCCGGCCGCGCGCCTTCACCACGACCCCGCGGGCGCGCTCCGCGTCGAGGGCGTCGAGTTCGGGAACGTCACGACGAAGCTGCTCGTCCATGAAGCTGCCTCCGCGAGCGCGCTTCGGGTCACGAACACCAGGGAATCCCAGCACGCGGCTTGGGAGTCCGCAACGCCGTGGGAGATCGACCACGGAGCGGCAGCGAGGGGCGTCCGCCGAGAGGACGACGGAGCCGTGCATGCGGAGGATGGTGGGCCCGGCAGGGCTCGAACCTGCGACCTAAGGATTATGAGTCCCCTGCTCTGACCATCTGAGCTACGGGCCCGCAGGGGTCGGAGTATAGCGTCGGCGCCGCTCAGTCCGCCGCCGGCGCGCAGACCGCGTAGCGCCGGCACAGGAAGCCGCGGTACTGCGGCGACCCGCGGGCGACGGCGTCGAGGCCGCCGCGGCGGAAGGCGCGCTCGAAGGCTTCGGTCTCCGCCTCCAGCTCCGCGAGGAGCCGGGCCTTCACGTCCTCCTCGAGGAACGCGTGCTCGAGGGAGTTCCGCGACAGCGTGCGCAGCTCCTCCCAGGTGAGGTCGAACTCGCGCACGGCCACGAAGTACTCGTCCGTCAGGGTCGAGTCCCACATGCCCCGGTCGTCCGTGGACAGGGCGACCGGGATGCCGAAGCGCAGGTACTCCGGGAAGGGATGCTCGGTGTAGTCGTCCACGTACTCGAGGAGCAGGTTCGAGATCAGGTTGATCTCCACGAGCCAGGGTCCCCGGCGCATGAGCAGCATCGTGTCCGGGTCCGTGATCAGGTTCAGCCCGTGGCCGATC
>JAZBPF010000346.1:0-7327 GCA_036351515.1 Pseudomonadales bacterium
CCGCAACACGCAGAGCCGCTACTTCCTCTCGATCCAGGTCGACTATCCGAACGCGCTGGACCGGGCCTGGGCCCGCCGCCGCGGCTGGGATCCGGGCGGCGAGATCATGATCCACGGACTCCCGAACGAACCGCTCCTCTCCCGCGAGCGCTATCTCGAGATCGACTGGACCGACGGCTGCATCGCCGTCTCCAACGAGGCGATGCTCGAGATCTGGCGCCTCACGCGACCGCAGACGCCCATCCACATCTACCCGTGACCGGAACCGTCGAGACCCGGTCGACGGCAGCACGCTTCGCTTCCCGTCAGACCGCCGGAGCCACCCATGCCCTTTGGTCCGAGCCGGTCCGGAACCCGGCGACGCGGCGCACCGGGAGCCGCCGCCCGATCGGGCGCGACGTGATCGGGTGCAGCCCCCGTCACCCGAAGGGGCGTGGGCAACAGGGCTCCATCACGCCAGACCCTTGGCGGAATCCCTGACCGATCGCCGTGGCCGACCGCATGCACTCAGTCCATCGCCCGCCCCGCACGGACCACCTGTTCCGCAGAGCTGCCGCGCTCGGACGTCTCGCGCAAGCCTTCGAGCGAGGGGTGGCCGTCTGGATCGGAAGCCCCGCCGGAAGCGGCAAATCAGCCCTCGCGGCCAGTTTCCTGGAGGACCGGGAGCTCGACACGGTGTGGCTGCGGCTCCAGGAACCCGATGCGGACCCGGGAGTCCTGCTGCGCACCCTCGAAGGTGCCGTGCGCGCACGAACCGGTCGAGCCATCGGGCTACCCGCTCCGGGCCCCCTGGACACACCGGCCGTCGCACTGGATCGGGGCCTGCGCGCCCTCGCCGACGCCCTGCCGCCCTCCTGCACCGTGGTCTGGGACAACTGCGAACACCTGGCCGCCGAAGCGGATTCCATCGCCGCTCTGGCCCGGCTGCTGGATCGGGAGCGAGACACCGCGCGGCACCACCTCTTCCTCAGCCGCCGCAGCCTCCCGGAAGGCCTCCGACGCCTGCAGGTCAGCGGGGAGCTCAGCACCCTCGGCTGGCCCGAGCTGAAGCTCGCACGCGACGAGTTCGAGGAGGCGTGCCGGCACCTCACGGGCGGCTCGCCGGCAGCGTCGGACGTGGTCGATCGCTGGTTCCGGTCCTGCGATGGCTGGTTCGCAGCGCTCGTGCTGATGGCGGGCCAGGGAGGGAGCCGCATCTCCGCGCAGGAGCTCCCCAGCACCTCGATCTTCGACTATCTCGCCTCCGAAGTGCTCGAGGACCTGCCCGCCGCCGACCGCGAACGCCTGGGGGTCCTCTCCCTGCTTCCGCATCTCACCGCCCCCCTCTCCCGGAGCCTGACCGGTTCGGGGGACGCATTCCGGATGGTCGAGCGTTGGGCCGCGCAGCTCCGGCTCATCGAGCGCAGCGGAGACGACGAACCCGTCTATCGTTTTCATCCGCTGCTGCGGCGCTACCTGCGCGAGCGCTGGGAGCAGGAGACGGAGCCGGAGATCCGGAAGGACTGGCTACGGCGCGCCGCCGCCGTCGTGGAAGACGACGGGAAGAGCGAGGCGGCGGGGGAACTGCTCGGTGACGCCGCCGACTGGGACCGGCTGCGGCGGCTCGCCGAGCGGAACGCCGCGGCCCTGATCGAGAGCGGGCGGGGTCGCATCCTCCGGGGCTGGATCGAGCGAATCCCGCAGGAGCTGGCAGCGGAGCATCCCTGGCTGCGCTACTGGCACGGGATGAGCCTGCGCCTGCCCGAACCGGATCGCTCGGCGGCGCTCCTGGAGTCGGCCTTCGAGGCGTTCCGCCAGTCCGACGACGTGGTGGGCCAGTACACCGCCTGGCTGGCCCGCGCCGAGGCCGCGCTGATCCGCTTCGACGACGTGCGCCCCCTCGAGCGCTCCATCGCCGCCTACCACGCGCTCCGGCAACGCGCCCCCCGCTGTCCCGACCTCGCGCTGCGGCTGAAGACCACGGCCCTCGCCGGCGCCGTGATGTCCGTCGTCGAACCGGAGAACCCGAGGCTGCACCGGCTGATCCGCATCGCGGAGGTGGGTGCTCGGGTGATGCCCATGAAGGTCCCCCGTCAGGCCCTGTTCGTGTACCTGATCCTCCACTACGCCAACACGGGCCAGATCGCGCGCATGCGTGCGATGGCGCGACACCTGCTCCCTCGCCTCGACGACGCGGGGCTGCCGGCGCCCCTGCGACTCTTCGGCTACGCCATGGTCGGGCTGCACGAGCTGATCAGCGGTGCGCCGCACGCGGATCGCACCCTGCGCTCGGCCGTCGAGCTGGCGAAGACCATGGGCGCGGGCGCCTTCTACACCATGCCCCAGTGCTACCGGGTCTACCTGGCGTTGCTGGAAGGGGATCTCGAGGCCGCCCGAAGCCGCTTCGAGGACTATCAGCGGCATCTACGGCCGGACCACCGTATGGAGCAGGCCGCGCACGACTTCGTCGCCGCCTGGCTCGCCGCGGCCGAAGGGGATGCGGCCATCGCGCTGGAGTCGAGCCACCAGTCCGCAGAACTGTGCGTGCATCTGCACTTCGACTTCGGGCTCGCACTCTGCTCCGCCCTGCGAGGCCAGCTGTTCTCCGCACGCGGTGACTTTCCGGCCGCACGGGCGGAACTCGCGCGCCTGGAGTCCCTCGCGGACAAGAGCGGAAGTCGTCTGCTTCGATCGATGCACGGCTTCGTGCGTGCGATCCTCGAACTCGACGAAACCGGACCCGAAGCCTGCACGGAGCGCCTCCGCACGATGCTTCCGGAGGCGCGTGAAGAGGGAATCCTGGCCTTCCCGGGCTTCCTGCGCAGCAACATGGCTCGCCTCTCCCTCCTCGCCCTGAGGAACGACATCGAGCATCGCCATGTGGAAGACCTCGTCCGGCGCTGGCGGGTGGTGCCGGAGGGTCTCGGGGCGAGCGATCGGGACTGGCCCTGGCGCCTGCGGATCCACACGCTCGGGCGCTTCGAGGTGGTCTCGGGCAAGCGCAGCCTGGCCGCCGCGGGAGCGCAGCGGCGCCTTCTGGAATTCCTGTCCGTGCTGGTCGGCCTCGGTGGTAGACAGGTGCCGCGAGCGGCGCTGCTCGACGTCCTCTGGGAGCACAGCGACGCCGATCGGGCTTCCCACGCGCTGGACAACCTGGTGCACCGCGTCCGCAAGCTCGTGGGCCGGGAGGCGATCCGCACCGGGGCCGGCACGGTCGGTCTGAACCCGGAGGTCTGCTGGGTCGACACCTGGGCGCTGGAAGAAGCCGACGGAGCGGTCGACGACGGGGAGGAGAAACGCGTCACCGACCTCTACCGGGGCCCCTTCCTGCCGGGCGAGGACGGCGGCTGGGCGGTCGTCGCCCGGGAGCGTATGCGGCACCTCTTCCTTCGCGCCGTTCGCGACGGCGTCGAGGGGAGGATCGCACGCGGGGAGGCGGACGCCGCCGTGGATCTCCTGGAGCGGGCCTGTGCCGTGGAGCCCACGGCCGAGGAACTCCATCGACGGCTCATCGAACTGCATCTCGCGGCAGGGCGCCGTGCAGAAGCGCAGCGCGTCCACGACCGTTGCGCGACGATCCTGGCCACCGAGCTGGGCACGGCACCGGAGTCCCCCCTCGAGGCCCCGCGCGACGGCCTCGAGTCCCCGGGCACCTGAAGCCGGAGCGTGACGCGTCCAGCATACCGGCGGCGGACGCCCACCCACCGCCGGTCTTCACCGCACCGGACCTCAGGGACCGAACACCGCCTGCGCGGAACGGTCCGCGTCCATCGTCAGACTGCAGAAGAAGTCCTCGTCGGCCGAGAAATCGCAGCCGGTCCAGCGTACACCGTCCCCGATGCGGAAGGCCTGGGCCTGGAGTTCCAGCATCGTGCCGGCCGGGAACGCCCGGGTGCACACGGTGGTCGGCTCCGCACTGTTGATGCAGTCGAAGACGGGCGTATCACCCTCGAACACCTGTACCTCACCGGCCCCGGGCCCGCCTTCCAGCGTCACGGTGAGGGTGAAATCACCGGATCCGGGCGGCGGTGTCGGCGGTTCGGGCTCGGGCGGCTCCGGCTCCGGGGCGTCGGCGACCGGCGGGTCGATCACGGTTCCGGTACACACGCGACCTTCCTCGTAAGGCTCCGGCGAAGAGACGCGAGACAGCGGGGTCGCCGAGAAGTGGGCTGTGGCGGGATCGGTGATCACCGTGAAGGACAGGGTCCCCTCGAACGCCTCGTCGCGGATCGGGAGGGGCGCCGCCGCCGCCCCCATCCTGGCGGCGGCGGCGGGGCCGTCGAGCTCCTCCAGGAGCGCCTGGCACTGCTCGGCGACCCGACCCGCCGCGTCGAGGCGCAGCAGCCAGCTGTCCTCGACGGCCGGGGCGTTTCCGGGATCGCCGCTCCAGGCGAGCGCGAAGGAGGTGGTCTCTCCCGAGACGAGCACGCCGCCGTCCTGCAGGGCGAGCAGCGTGTTCAGCCGTTCGTCGCCCCCAGCCCCGTAGACGCGAAGGAGCTCCGGGCGAAGGTCCGATCCGAGCCGGAGCAGCGCCAGGTTGTTCCCGCCGAAGGGGGCCGATCGAAGTTCGCCGCTCTCCGTCGTGAGGGTCGAACGCGAGACGAGCGCCGACGACGTGTATCCCAGCCAGAGGGTGCCGTCCGGCGCGGAGGAGAGCGCGAACGTGTTCGACAGGGGAGCCTCGAGAACCTCGCCTCCCGCGCCGAGGGGCGCGAGGTCCAGCGCAGCTGCGAGCACTCCGTTCTCGTCGAGCTCGAGCAGCGAGAACGCACTGTCCCGCCGATCGAGATCGATCGCCACCACGACCCGCTCACCGATGCCGGCGTCCCGTGCAGCGGCACGCATGGACGCACCGAAGTCGAACGAACGGAGGTCGTCGCTCATTCGGAGCGACCAGGCATGGAACCAGAGGACCTCCCTCGCGCGCGGATCGAAACGCAGGGCGACCAGCCTTCTCTCGACTGGAGTCTGCAGTGTCGTGCCGCCTAGGCCTCCACCGGTTAGGTGGAGGAGCAGAAAGACGAGCGTACCGTCGGAGAGTTCCACCGCATCCTTCACCTCGACCCGCCCAGGGTCGTCGACGCCTTCCAGTTCCACACGCCAGTTGAAGCCGCCATCGATCCCATGGGCCTCGAAGCTCGTGTTCCGGAAGTTCAAGTCGGAGAACGCGAACACCGCCTGGGTTCCGGAAGCGAAGGGGAGAACGTCCTCCACGAAGGTGAACGAAGCGTCGTCGAAGAATCCGCGCACCGGGCCGCTCTGGTCCAGAAGGGTCACTTCATCACCACCTGTGGTCACCAGGAAGCGACCTTCGGGAAGCGGAGCGACGAAGAACGGTGCGTCCACGCTGAATGAGGAGTTGCCCGCGTCGAAGAGGGTCCGACCCGCCAGATCGGAGGCGGCGACCACCCCGTTCCTGTTGTCGACGAAGACCGCCCCATGACGCGTCAACTCGATGCCCCAACTTCGACCAGCGCTGTCCCAGGGTTGCGTCCCGAGATCGACGAGGGCGGGCGAGCCCTCGAGGTCCAGCTCGAAGGCGCACAGAAACGGCCCTTCCACCGCCAAGCGATAGCGATCGGTTCCCCAGGCTGCGAGGCTCGTGAACATACTCACGACGAACGGACAATCGACGTCGAACGGCCCGAGGTCCGAGCCCTCTTCGTCGACGAGGACGACTTCGTTCGTGCTCCGCTGGCGCAACCAGCCGAAGACGCAAGCGTCCTCGTCCGCGCATGCGAGGCCGGCGACTCGGCCCTGCGGCAGGGAGCGCTTCCACCGCGTCGAACCGCTGCCGTCGAGACGGAGCAGCTCTTGGCCTGTAGACAGCAGGACCTCGTCGAGGCCGAGCGGCTGGACGAAACGCGGCGCTTGCGGCAGGTCCAGCGTGCGGCGCCAGGCGCGGCCGTCGAAGCGGTCCACGCGCAGGATGTCGTAGGCGTCCTCGGGGTTCTGCGAGTCGGGCAGGACGAGCACGTAGCCCCCGTCGCGCCCGACGGCGAACCAGGAGCTCCCCAGAAAGATCAAGGCGCTTCCCAGAAAGATTGGGGACTCTCCCTCGATCACGCGACGGATCGACAGCAGCTGTCCGGATGCATCGTAGCGCCGAACCAGCAAGCGCTCTCGGCGCTGACGCGTACCGCGCCCCGTCTCGACCACCGCCACCTCCGCAATCACAAGGTACGCGCCGAGTACCGTATCGTCCGTCGAGACGATCGCGGCGCTGTGGAGGATGTCGACCCGCTGGATGCTCGCCGGTCGACCCGTGAAGTCTGCCTCGTCGCTACTCCACAGCGTATCGGCGTAGCTCACCTCCTCGAACCGCGCCCACAGCTCCGTGGGCGCCTCGTCTGCCGTCGCGCCGAAGCGCAGGCGCCGGAGCCCGATGAAGTAGGCGTTCGCCGTCCGGTTCAGGGTGACGTCCGCGCTCAGGAATCCGTCCGGAATGCGCTCCGCGGGGGCCGTGTCGCGTAGCACGCGGGATCTGGAGAAGAGCTCCGGGGCGCGCAGGAGACTCCCGTCCCGGTCCAGCGTCGCGAATGACAACTGTCCTCCAAGCCCGCTGACGACCCGGTATCCGTCGTCGACCGGGAAGACCGCAGGGAAGGTGGATTCAGCGTCGCCGCCCAGGACCCGGGCGAAGGTCAGATCGACGTCGCCGCCCGAGCCGTCCCCACCCGCGGAGCCCGACCCGGAGCTCCCACCACCGCAGCCCGCGAGCACCGCCAGTACCCCGAGCCCTGCGATCCATCGTTGCACCTTGTACCTCCGGACAGCCGCTTGCCGGAGGCCGAGGGTACGGTGCCGGACCTCACAGACGGCTCACAGGCACGTCCTCCTTTCATCCCGGCGGGCCGGCCGAACTCCCGTTCGTCGCGCCAGGACTCCGGTGGCCTCCGGGTCCGCATCGGCAACCGGGCTCCCGCCGAGCACGGTCCGGCTTCCCCGCGGGCCCACCCCGAGTGGCGGTCCGCACCCGTTCGGCGTAGGGTCGGGACACGGGGTGCCGCCACGACGGCAGGGAATCCCCGACCGTGGGGATCCGATCCCCCGCGGCAGAGAGGCCGGTCGCACCGGCCCGTCCGACTGCGAGAACGAATGCGTCGAGGACCGCGGGGGTGCGGTCCGCGCGCCACACCGGGGAGGGTGTCCCATGTCGAAGATCGTCGAGATGAACCGCCGTGGTTTCCTGAAGTCCGTGGGCATGGCGGCCCTGGCCGGAGGCGCGGGGGGCGGCAGCCTGCTCGCGTCCCCGAGCGCCGTCGCCGCGGAGATGCAGCGCCGCGGCACCATCGACTTCGACGAGATCTACGATCGCGTCGGCTCGAACTGCTACAAGTGGGACGCC
>JAZBPF010000347.1:0-2333 GCA_036351515.1 Pseudomonadales bacterium
CGTGCGCAGCCGGTCGAGGTCCGTGCGCTCCTCCTCGAGGGCGCGGGAGACGATTGGGAAGACCTCGTCCTCCTCGCGGAAGCGGGAGGCGACGCGACCCGAGAAGTAGCCCTCGAGGGCCCGCGCCACGTCCGCGGAGGTGACGCCGGCGCGGCGGGCCTGCACCTGGTCCACGGCGACGCGGATGAGGGAGATGCGGTTCTCCCAGTCCGAGCGCACGTCGATGGCGCCGGGTACACCGCCCAGGATCTCCTCCACGGCCTTCGTCGTCTCGAAGACCACGGCTTCGTCGGGCCCCTGCACCTGGACTTCGAGCAGGTTCGGGTCGCTGGGGCCGAGGAACATGCGCGCCACGCGTGCGTCGAACTCGGGCCAGCGCGTGTCCAGCCGCGTGCGGAGGGCCTCGATCGTTTCGTCCATGTGTTCCGGTGCGGCCACGTCGACCACGAGGAAGGCGACGTTCGGCGCAGGATCCATGGGCGTCAGCGTGAGCACGAAGCGGGGACCGCCGAAGCCCACGTAGGCGGCGTGGTGCTCCACGTGCGGGAAGCGCTCGCGGTCGTCCAGCTCGGGCAGGAAGTCCCGGACGTGGCGGTCCATGGTCCGCGAGGAAACCCCCGCCGGCATGTTCAGGTAGACGAGCACCTGGGCCCGGTCCGAGTCGGGGAAGAACTTCTTCGGCACCGCGGCGATGCCGGCGACGCCGGCCGCGAACACGCCGGCCATGAGCAGCAGGAACAGGGCCCGGTGGCGCAGCAGCGCACGCAGGAGCGTCCCGTACCAGCGATCCATGCGTCGGGGACGGCGCGTGCCCGCCTCCTTCGGCGTGGGCAGGAAGCGGTGGCAGAGCGAGGGCGTGACGCAGAGCGCGAGGACCCAGGACGCGAGCAGCGTGAGCAGCACCACGACGGAGATCGAGCGCGTGTACTCGCCGGCCACGTGCTCGGCGAGCATGAGCGGCAGGAACACGAGGATCGTGGTCAGGGTGGAGGTGAGGAGCGGCAGGGCGAGCTCCCGGCCGACGCCGGCGAGCGCCGCGTCCCGGTTCTCGCCGTCCTCGAGGCGGCGCTTGAAGTCCTCGGCGATGACGATGCCGTTGTCCACGAGCAGGCCGAGGGCGATGACGAGCGTCGCGAGGCTCATGCGCTGCAGGGAGAGTTCCGCGAAGCCCATGAGCGCGAGGGTGACGAGCATCACCGCGGGCACGATGGAGCCGACGATGAGCCCCGTGCGCACGCCCAGGATCGCCACCACCACGAGCAGCACGATCGCGAGGGTCTGCAGCACGTTGAAGGTGACGCCGTGGACCGCCTGGGCGACCTGCTCCGCCTGGTAGGTCACCAGTTCGATGCGGTAGCCCACGGGCAGCGTCGCCTCAACGGCCTCGAGCCGTTCACGTACGGCCTCGGCGAAGCGCAGCACGCTGAAGCCCTCGCGCATGGTCGTGGCGAGCACCACCGCCGGTCGACCGTCGCGGTAGGCCTTGCGCTCGGGCGGGTCCACGTAGCCGCGGCGCACGTCGGCGACGTCGGCGAGGGCGATGGTCTCGTCGGTGCCCGGCACCTCGAGGCGCAGCGCCCGGATCGCCTCCACGGACTCGAAGTTCCCCGTCGGCTCGATGAGGAAGCTCTGCCCGCCTGTGTCGATCCTGCCTCCCGGCCGGAGCACGTTCTGCGCCTGCAGGGTGGCGCGGATCGCGTCCGGCGGAATGCCGAGTTCGGCGAGGCGCGCGTTCGACGCCTCGATGTAGATCCGTTCCTCCTGCACGCCGAGGAGGTCCACCCGCTCGGTCCCCGCGAGTTCGTAGAGCTCCCCGCGCACGTGCTCGGCCATCTTGCGCACGTGCGCCATGGGGAAGTCCTCGGCGACGAGGGCGGCCGTGACCACCGCGACGTCGCCGAAGTCCGTGTCGAGCTGCGGCGACGCCGTGCCTTCGGGCAGCTCGGGTGCCACGCCCCGCAGGCGCTGGCGCAGGTCGTTCCAGATCGGGTCGAGGTCGAAGAAGCGGTCGCGCACCACGACGTGCACGAGCGACACGCCGGGCATGGACAGGCTGCGCAGCTCCTCGAGCTCCGGAAGCCCGCGGGCCGCCTCTTCCACGCGGCGGGTGATCAGGCGGTCGACGCGCTCGGCGGAGAGCTCCGGATGGACCGTGCGCACCACCGCCTCGCGGATCGTGACCTCCGGGTCCTCGCGGGTCGGCAGCGTGAAGTAGCTGACGACGCCGAGGACCATGAGCGCGACGAGCACCGCCCGGACGAAGGCGCGGTGTTCGTGGGCGAGGACGGCGAGGTTCACGTCAGTCCCGGTAGCGCGCCGGGCCGACGTCGAGC
>JAZBPF010000348.1:0-3046 GCA_036351515.1 Pseudomonadales bacterium
CACCGAAGTCGCGGCTGAAGCCTGCTCCCACAGGGGCCGTGCCGCTCCGCCCTGTGGGAGCCCGCTTCAGCGGCGACGCAGCGTCCGATCAGTCATCGCCGTCGCGGCTGAAGCCTGCTCCCACAGGGGGTCGTCGACACTCCGATTCCGGGAGCCTGCGTCGGCGTCGATCGCTTCGTTCGGACCCTGAAGTCGCGGCGGGAGCCTGCTCCCACGGAGGCCCTGCCTCTCAGGCCAGCTCCGTGCGCGCCGGCGCCAGGATGCGCGCCGAGCGCACCATGTTCCCCTTGGTCTGCAGGATCTCGATGCGATAGTCCCCGATCCGCACGCAGCAGGCGGAATCGGGGATGAACTCGAGGTGCTCCACGAGCAGCCCCGAGAGCGTGCGGGGGCCGTCCTGGGGCAGGTCCCAGCCGAGGGCGCGGTTGATCTCGCGCAGGAGCGCCGTGCCGTCGATGATCCAGGAGCCGTCGTCCTGCGGATGGATCTCCGGGATCCGCGCGGCGAGGTCCGTGGTGAACTCGCCGACGATCTCCTCGAGGATGTCCTCGAGGGTCACGATGCCCTGCACCTCGCCGTACTCGTCCACGACCAGGGCGATCCGTCGCTGCGCCTTCTGGAAGTTCACGAGCTGGATGTGCAGCGGCGTGCTCTCGGGCACGAAGTAGGGCTCGCGGGTCTCCTGCAGGAGCGCCGCCTTCGTCAGTTCCGGCTGGCGCAGGAACCGCGCGGCGTTGCGCAGGTGCAGGATGCCGACGACGTCGTTGATCGAGCCCTTGTAGACCGGCAGCCGCGTGTGGCTCGAGCTGCACAGCTGGGCCACGATCTCGTCGAGGTCGTCCTCGAGGTCGATGCCGACGATGTCCGAGCGCGGCACCATGATGTCGTCCACGGTCACCTTCTCGAGGTCGAGGATCGACAGGAGCATGCCCTGGCGCTTCAGCGGCAGGTGCGCCCCCTCGTGCAGGAGCGTGCGCAGCTCCTCCGGCGAGAGCTTCTCGCTCCCCGCCGACGCCGACTCGCCTCCGAGGAAGGGCCGCGCCACGAGGTTCGCGATGGCGTTCAGCACCCACACCACCGGGTAGAGCACCCGCAGCAGCGGCGCGAGCACCCAGGAGGACGGGTAGGCGATGCGCTCCGGCGCGTGCGCGGCGATGGTCTTCGGGCCGATCTCCGCGAAGATCAGGAACACGAAGGTGAGGACGAAGGGCGCCACGGCCACGCCCACCTCGCCGAACTGCCGCAGGGCCACCAGCGTGGCCACGGTGCCGGCGAAGAAGTTCACCACGTTGTTGCCGAAGAGGATGATGCCGAGGAGCCGGTCCGGCCGGCGCAGCAGTTCGCTCGCGCGCACCGCGCCGCCGTGCCCCTGCTTCGCGAGATGCCTGAGCCGGTAGCGGTTCAGGGACATCATCGCGGTCTCGGAGCTCGAGAAGTACGCCGACAGGACGATCATGACGGCGATGACGCCGTAGAGCACGGCGAGGGGTGCGTGTTCCACCAGGGGCCTACCGGCCGAGGATGACTTCGAGCACGAGTTTGCTGCCGAAGTAGGCGAGCATCAACAAGCCGAAACCCGTGAGTGTCCAGCGGATCGCCGTGCGTCCGCGCCAGCCGAGCCGGTGCCGTCCCCAGAGCAGGATCGCGAACACCACCCAGGAACAGCTGGAGAGCACCGTGTGGTGCACGACGTGCTGCGCGAAGAGGTCCTCGAGGAAGATCGCCCCCGAGCCGATCGCCAGCGTGAGCAGCACCAGGCCCACCCAGAGCAGCTCGAAGAGCAGGCCCTCCATGGTCTGCAGGGGCGGGAGGTTGCGCAGCAGGGCGAAGGCCTTGCGGCTGCGCAGCTGGCGCTCCTGCCAGGCCACGAGGAGCGACTGACACACGGCCACCGAGAGCACCGAGTAGGCGAGGAGCGCGAGGATCACGTGCACCACGAAGCCCGCGCCGAGGTCCGGCGAGGGTCGGGCGTGGCTCTCGAAGAGCAGCGCCGTCGTCAGCGTCAGCGCCGCGAAGGGGAACAGGACGACGTAGAGGTTCTCCAGCGGCCGCGTCAGGCTGAAGACGAAGATCACGGCCACCATGGTCAGGGACACGAGGGCGAGCACGCGGAAGAGGCCGAGATCGAGCCCCTCCGCGGGCAGGATCGCGTGCACCACGAACCAGCCGTGCGCGAACCCGGCCAGCACCGCCACCGCGCGCACGAGCCCGAGCTGCGGCGCCCGCCGCCCCACGACGGCCGCGAACTGGAGCGTCGCGCCGAGGAGGTAGAGGAGCACGCCGAGAAGGCCCGGCAGGACGAGGTTCATGCGCGGCCCTTGGCCGGCCCGAGGAAGCGCGGAGTGTGCCATGCGCCGGCCCGGTGGATGAAGCGCGGTCCTGCCCCCGGGCCCTGAGGGCCCCGGGGCTCCTGCGCTATACTCGGCGCCTTCACCGGAGGAGCCCCTGCATGTTCGACAGCCTCTCGGAACGCCTGTCCGCGAGCCTGCGCGCCATCGGCGGCAAGGCCCGCCTCACCGAGGAGAACATCGGCGAGACCCTGCGCGAGGTCCGCCGGGCGCTCCTCGAGGCGGACGTGGCCCTGCCCGTGGTCAAGGACTTCACGGATCGCGTGCGCGACCGGGCCCTCGGCATGGAGGTCTCGAGCTCCCTGAGCCCGGGCCAGGCCTTCGTGAAGGTGGTGCACGAGGAGCTCGTGCACGTCATGGGCGACGAGCACAGCGGGCTCGAGCTCGCCTCGCGTCCGCCCGTGGTGATCCTCCTCGCCGGCCTCCAGGGCGCGGGCAAGACCACCACCGTGGCCAAGCTCGCCCGGCACCTGCGCGAGCGGGAGAAGAAGCGCGTCATGGTGGTCTCCACGGACATCTACCGTCCGGCGGCCATCGACCAGCTCCGCACCCTCGCGGAACAGGTCGGCGCGAACTTCTGTCCGAGCACCCCGGACCAGGACCCCGTCGCCATCGCCGAGGGCGCGGTGCAGGCGGCGAAGAACCAGGTCTGCGACGTGCTCATCGTCGACACGGCCGGTCGCCTCCACGTCGACGCC
>JAZBPF010000349.1:0-2759 GCA_036351515.1 Pseudomonadales bacterium
AACTACGACACGCGCAAGGCCAACGGCATGGTCAACGTGCCGCTCGGTGACCGGGCCGCGCTGCGCGTCTCGGGCATGATGCTCCAGCGCGACGGCTACGTGGACAACCTGTTCACGGGCGAGGACATCGACGACCGCGACCACTGGTCCACCCGCGTCGCCCTCAACGTGCAGCCCACGGACAGCACCGACGTCAACTTCTTCTGGCAGCGCTTCCGCGAGGACAGCCAGCGGATGCGGACCTCGAACCAGACCTGCGCCACGGACCCGCGCCCCTTCCCGACGGGCCTCGGCTGCCTGCCGAACCAGGACGTCGAGTCCTACGGCGTGCTGAACTCCTCGGCGCAGCTCGGCGGCATCCTCGCCGGCGCCGGCGGCTTCCTGCCCTTCGGCCTCAACGCCTTCCAGGACACGGAGCGCCCGACGAACCTGCGCGAGGTCCGCTCGGACTTCTCCCCGAGCTACGAGCTCGAGGAGGACATCTTCAATCTCGAGGTCACCCAGGAGGTGGGCGACTACACGGTCCGGCTCCTCGGCACCTACCAGGAGTGGGAGGTGTTCACGCAGACCGACTACGACTGGTCGGTTCCCAGCTTCTCGAACCCGGCCGCAGGCGGCGCGAGCACCTTCACGCCGAACGTCGGACCGGCGGCTCCGGGCACGGCCCTCGGCTTCACGAACGCCGACGGCGCGCTGATCACGCCGGCGGATCCGACGGTCTCGGGCTTCACGGTGCCCTACGCCTACGACACCTCCGCCGCCCGCAACCAGGCGAAGAGCATCGAGGGCACGATCACCTCGAACTGGACCGATCAGCCGATCGACTTCCTGGCCGGCTTCTTCTGGCTCCAGAGCGACAACGCCACGATCTACGACGTGCGCGGCAACACGCTCGCGGCCCTCACCCCCTTCGGCGAGTTCGCCCCGGGGCCGGAAGGCTTCGATGCGCCGCTCGCGTACTTCCGCAACGACACCGGCGACTACGAGCTCGACACCTGGGCCGTCTTCGGGGAGTTCTACGCGGACGTCACGGACCGCACGCGCGTGACCATCGGGCTGCGCTACTCGAGCGAGACGAAGGAAGTGCGGGATCGCCAGTCGCTCCTGAACGATCCGACCCTGCCCTTCATCGAGGGCGTGTCGAACCGGGCGTTCCTCGACGCGTCCCTCACGCCGTTCCTCGCGGGCACGGCCCTCGACGACCCGCGCTTCCGCGGCTACGGCACCACCGGCAACAACCCGGTGCCGCCGTATCGCCAGTTCAAGGACGAGTGGAACGAGATGACGGGCCGCTTCGCCGTCGACCACTACGTCGACCTGGCCTGGACCGACGAGACGATGCTCTATCTGAACGTCGCCCGCTCCTACAAGTCCGGCGGCATCAACCCGCCGTCCTTCTCGGGCGCCTTCGAGGCCACCTTCGAGCCGGAGTACATCAACTCCTTCGAGGTCGGCGCGAAGAACCGTCTCTTCGACGGGGCCATGCAGCTCAACGGCACCTTCTTCTACTACGACTACGAGGGGCTGCAGAACACGAAGATCGTGGACAGAACCTCCGTGAACGAGAACATCGACGCCGAGATCCGCGGCATCGAGCTCGAGCTGAACTGGTTCCCGGTGGAGAACCTCCGCCTCGACATGTTCGGCTCCTGGCTCGACACGGAGATCACGAGCGGCAACAGCATCGACCCGGCCGATCCCACCGGCGGCAACGCGGACTGGGCGACGCTGAAGAACACCGGCGCCGACGTGTTCATCGTGCCGACGGCCGAGCTCACGGATCCGACCTACCAGTTCGATCCGTCGAGCTGCGGTCAGGGCGGCCTCGAGTGCGCCCAGATCTTCACGGCCAACCCCGCCACGAGCGGCAACGGCGTGCTCACGCAGAGCACCTTCGTGCCGATCGGCTTCGCGGAGGATCTTTCCGGGAACCAGCTGCCCGGCGCGCCCGAGTTCTCCGTGAAGCTCGGCGCCCAGTACAGCTTCTTCTTCGGCGGCCTCGAACTCGTCCCGCGCATCGACTACTACTGGCAGGACGAGCACTACTTCCGCGTCTGGAACACCTCCACGGACAAGGTGGACTCCTGGTCCGTGACCAACGCCTCCCTCGCCCTCTACGGGCAGGACGGCCGCTGGTATCTCGAGGGCTTCGTGAAGAACCTCGCCGACGACGACTTCATCACCGGCGGCTACTTCACGGACGCGAGCTCGGCGAACTTCACCAACGTGTTCCTCCTCGAGCCCCGCACCTACGGTCTGACGCTCGGCGCCCGTCTCTGACGGACGCCGCTCGCGTCGATCGACCCGGAGGGGGCCCGCGCGGCCCCCTCCGCCCTTCCGGACCGGCCCTTCCGCGCCCTCCTGCCCCCGGATTCCCGCTGGAGTAGAATCCCGCGCTTTCCCGCGGCCACGACCCGATCCATGACCCGCTTCGAGCGCGACAACGTGCGCAGCATGGCCGGCTACACCTGGGGCGAGCAGCCCGCGGACGGCCGCACCGTCAAGCTGAACACCAACGAGAACCCCTTCCCGCCGAGCCCGGCCGTGGCCGAGGCCCTGCGCGCCTTCGACGTGGCTGCCCTGCGCCGCTACCCGCCACCCTTCGCCGACGGCTTCCGCGATGCCGCCGCGCGGGTCCACGGGCTCGAGCGCGACTGGATCATCGCCACGAACGGCGGCGACGAGCTGCTCCGGCTCGCGGTCACGACCTACCTCGAGCCCGGCCGGCCGCTCGCCACCACGGCGCCGAGCTACTCCCT
>JAZBPF010000350.1:0-2902 GCA_036351515.1 Pseudomonadales bacterium
TCACTCCGGCGAGGCGACGATCGCCTCGATCTCGATCAGCGACCCGCCCGGAAGCCCCACCACGGGCAGCGCCGTGCGCACGGGCTTGTGCGGGTTGGACTCGTTGTCGAAGTACTGCCCGTAGGCCTCGTTCCAGAGCCCGAAGTTCGTCCGGAAGTCGTCGCCCACGTTCAGGTAGGCGCGGAGCTGGATCACGTCCTCGAAGCCCACGCCCGCCTGCTCGAGGCGAGCGGCCATGGTCTCGAGGGCCGACAGGGCGTGCGCCTTCATGTCTGCGTCGGGTCCGAGGGCCGCGGTGTCGCCCACGGACCCGGACACGAAGGTCAGCGCCGTGTGCCGGGCCACGGCCATGCCGGCCGAGAGGAAGCTGTCCGGGTCGCCGTTGGCGATCAGGTTCGGGTTCGCGCGGTCCTCGTCGTAGCGCGTGTGCTGGCCCCGGGCGTCCGGGAAGGCGGCGTAGACCTCGATCTCGATGAGCAGGTTGGAGACGTTGAAGCCCGGCGCGGCCATGGTCGTCCGCGCGGGCTTGTGCGGGTTCATGGGAGTGCCGAAGTACTTCGCGTAGGCGCGGTTCCAGCCGGCGAAGTCGACGTTGCCCTCGTCGAGGGGATCCGGGAACACCATGGCGCGCAGGAAGAACACGTCGCGGAAGGTGAGGCCGACGCTGCGCAGGTTGGCTTCGAGCTTCTCCAGGGCGGAGGTGGCCTGCCACTCCATGTCGCCGTGGCGCGCCCGATCGCCGAAGGGGGCCTCCGGATCCTTCTGGTCCGCGAGCATGCCGGAGGTGAAGTAGAGGGGCGCGTTCGGCGCGACCGCGACGCCGGAGGCGATGCGCGACTCCGGGTTGCCGTAGGGACGCAGCTGCGGGTTCGGCACGGCCGGGTCGCTGCCCTCGCCGCCGAGCCAGGGACCGGCGCCGGCCTCGTGCACGGCCACGACCTCGATCTCGATCAGGTAGTCCGGATTGCCGAGGCGGTCGATGCCGATGCTCGTCCGCGCGGGCTTGTGATCGAGCCCCCCCTCGGAGAAGAAGGCGGCGAAGGCGCGGTTCCAGCCGTCCCAGTCGAAGGTGTCGCCGCCCTCGGGATCGCGCACGAGGTAGGCCCGCACGTAGAGGACGTCGTCGAGCTCGAGGCCGGCCGCGGCGAGGTTCTCCCGGTGCCGCTCGAGGGCCGACATGGCCTGCGTGTAGGTGTCGCCGTAGCGCTCCCGGGAACCGGCCGGCGCTTCCGGGTCCTGCGCGGCGGGCACCATGCCCGAGCTGAAGAAGAGCGACGCCGTCGGCAGCGCCGTGGCGCCCGCGGAGTAGAGCGTCCCGGGGCTGTCGAGGAGGACGTAGTGATCGTTCTCGGCGCGGGCCGGAGCCAGCGCGACGAGGGTGGCGATCGTCACGAGGGCACGGAGCATGCGGGTCATGGGGCGGTTCCTGCTCGGCGAACGGGGTGCGCCCGAGCATACCACCGGGTGCGTCGCCCCGTCCGCCGGGCGGGCGCCTCGGAGGATTCGTTGGGCCCCGGAGGCGGGGCGGAAACGACGAGGGCCCGCAGTGGCGGGCCCTCGGGTCGAACGGACCGCGGCGCCGGGCGCCGCGGCGATCGGCTTCAGCCGGCCTTCGGGAAGGGCAGCTGGTGGGGGTTGCCGTACTGGTGCTCGGGCGGCACCACCGGATCGGCGTCCGGGTACTTGCCGAGTTCCATGCGGGCCACGGTGCGGCGATGCACCTCGTCCGGGCCGTCCGCCAGGCGCAGCGTGCGCTGCGAGGCGTACATGCGGGCGAGCGGGAACACCTGGGACACGCCGGCGCCGCCGTGCATCTGGATGGCGTCGTCGATCACCCCGAGGGCGATGTTCGGCACGGCCACCTTGATCTGGGCGATCTCGGAGCGCGCCACCTTGTTGCCGACCGTGTCCATCATCCAGGCGGCCTTGAGCGTGAGCAGGCGGGCCATCTCGATGTTGATGCGGGCGTCGGCGATCTTGTCGTAGTTGCCGCCGAGATCCGCGAGGCGCTTGCCGAAGGCCTCGCGGGAGAGGCCGCGCCGGCACATGAGCTCAAGGGCGCGCTCGGCGGCGCCGATGGAACGCATGCAGTGGTGGATCCGGCCCGGCCCGAGGCGGCCCTGGGCGATCTCGAAGCCGCGGCCGGAGCCGAGGATGATGTTCTCCTTCGGAACGCGCACGTTCGTGAAGCGCACGTGGCCGTGGCCGTGGGGGGCGTCGTCGTAGCCGAAGACGTGCTGCATCTTCAGGATCTCGATGCCGGGCGCGTCCCGGGGCACGAGGATCTGCGACTGGCGCGCGTGCTTCGGCGCGTCGGGCTCGGTCACGCACATGACGATGAGGATCTTGCAGCGCGGGTCGCCGATGCCGGAGGACCACCACTTCTCGCCGTTCAGGACCCACTCGTCCCCGTCGAGGCGCGCCTCGAGCTGGATGTTGGTGGCGTCCGAGGAGCCGACGTAGGGCTCGGTCATGCAGAAGGCCGAGCGGATCTTCCCTTCGAGCAGGGGCTCGAGCCACTGCTTCTTCTGCTCCTCGCTGCCGTAGCGCTCGATCACCTCCATGTTGCCGGTGTCGGGTGCGGCGCAGTTGAACACCTCCGAGGAGAGGGGGTACTTGCCCATCTGCTCGGCGAGGTGCGCGTAGTCGACGTTCGTGAGGCCGGCGCCGCGCTCCGACTCGGGCAGGAAGAAGTTCCAGAGACCCTTCTCGCGCGCCTTCTGCTTGAGCTCCTCCATGATCGCGGTCTCGGTCCAGCGCCCTCCGGCCTCGACCTGCTCCGCGTAGACCTTCTCGTTCGGAACCACGTACTCCTCGATGAACGCCGTGACGTCGTCGAGCAGCGGCTTGACGCGATCGGAAATGCCGAGATCCATGTGCTCTCCCTCGTTCGTCTGGATGA
>JAZBPF010000351.1:0-8118 GCA_036351515.1 Pseudomonadales bacterium
CGTGAAGGGCGCGCCGGCGAAGCCGATGAGCGGGATGTCCGCGGGGAGCCCCTCGCGGCAGAAGCGCACCGTGTCCGCGATGTAGGCCGTGCCCTCCTCGGCCACGAGCGGGCGCAGCGCGTCGATCTCCGCCGGGGAGCGCAGGGGATTCGCGAAGCGCGGACCCACGCCCTCGACGTAGTCGAGGTCGAGCCCCATGGGCTCGAGGATCGGCAGGAGGTCCGCGAAGAGGATCGCCGCGTCCACGCCGAGGATGCGCTGGGCATCCAGCGTGGCGCGGGCGGCGAGTTCGGGATTCTTGAAGAACTGCAGGCTCGGGGTGGACCCCTTCACCTGGTGGTACTCGGGCATGTAGCGGCCGGCCTGGCGGTTGAGCCAGACGGGCGTGTGCGGGGCGGGTTCGCCCCGGCACGCGCGCAGGTATGCGGAATCTCTCAGGCGCTGGTCCACGGGCCCTCTCTGTCGCCCCTCGCCGCGGTGGCGGGACCTTAGCCGTCGCTCTCGGAGACGGTCAACCGATTCCGGGAAGGCGCGGCGGAAACGGGCCCGAGCAGGGCCGCGGCGCGGGCCAGGGCCGCCCGCACGGCGGGCGCGTCGGCCCGGCGCGGATCGAGGTGCAGGGCGAAACCGGGTCCGTCGACGGAGAGCGGCGGCCGCTGTGGATCCGCTGCGCCGGGATCGAGCTCGAAGGCCTCGAGCGGGGTGCGCAGGCCACGCACGGTCAGGGGACCGAGGGGGCGGCAGGGCGCACCGGCGGCGCCGAGGAGGGCCCGGGTGGTCCCGGAGAGGAGGACCGTCCCCGGCCGGGCGGCGCCCTCGAGGCGGCTGGCCGCGTTCACCGTCGCGCCGATCACCGTGTACTCGAGCCGCGTCCCGGCGCCGAAGGTCCCGAGCGTGCACCAGCCCGAGTGCAGCCCGACGCGCAGGCCCAGCTCCCGGGCGCCGCTCCCCGGGGCGGCGCGTTCTCGCAGGTCCCGGAAGCGCCGCTGGAGCGCCAGGGCGAGAGCCAGGGCGTCGCGCGCGTCGTCCCGACGTCCGCGCGTGACCGGATCCCCGAAGAACACCATGGCCCCGTCGCCGATGAACTTGTCCAGGGTCCCGCCGTGGGTGCGGGCCGCCTCCGCGGTCGCGCCGTAGAAGGCGTCGAGGAAGGCCACCACCTCCTCGCTCTCCGCGCGATCCGTGAACGCCGTGAAGCCCGCGAGGTCCGCGAAGCAGACCGTGAGCCAGCGCCGCCGCGAGCCCGGCGCGGGCGCGCCGGCGGCGAGGCCCTCGAACTCGGCCCGATGCACCGCCGGGGGCAGGTAGCGCGCGAGGCGGCCGGCGAGCGCACGCTGGGCGTCCGCCTGGGACGCGAGCGCGGCGCCGGCAGCGTCGAGGCGTCGCGCCTGCCGATGGGACAGGACGGCGGCCGCCGCGGAGAAGCCGGCTGCCAGCAACGCCGCCGCCAGGATCCCGAGGGGCGGCCCGGCGAGGGCAGGCTGCGCCCCGGCGACGAGCGCGAGCCCGGCGCCGGCGAGCCCGCCCGCGAGCGCCACACCCCCGCCGCGCAGCCCGTGGACGTTCAGCTGCCCGAGGAGCCCGACGAAGAGCAGCGCACCGGCGGCCGTGAACGACAGGCCCGCCGCCAGCGCGAGGCCCGGCGTCAGCACGCTCTCGGCCAGACGCAGGGCGCACCCCGCGAGCGGCGGGACGGGGACGCGCGTGAGCCAGGGCGCGAGCGCACACCAGGCGAACCACCACGGCGCGCCGGGCAGGGCCGCGACGCCCTCGACGAACGCCAGGGCGGCCGCCGCCCCGTAGGCGGCCACCCGCGGCAGGAGCACCGTGAGCCGGGCCGGATGGGCGGGTGCGAGCGTCGAGGGGCGGGTCGTGTCCATGGGCAGAGCATCGTCCGCGCCGGCGGGGCGCGCAGCGGTCGATCGCCGAAGGCGCCGTGCGAAAGCGCGGGCGAGGGCCGCTAGAATCGACCCCCGGGGCCGGCCCGGCAGGGGCGGACGCAACGCAGCGGAGGGAGCGGATCATGGAGCAGGTGGACGTCGGCACGGCGCGGGGACGGGTACGGGGGCGGGTCGACCCCGCCTTCCGCGAGGTCCTCGACACCTTCGTCGAGAACTTCGACGCGCACGGCGAGGTCGGCGCCTCCGTCTGTCTCTCCGTCGAAGGCGAGACGCGGGTCGATCTCTGGGGCGGCCACGTGGACGAGGCCGGCAGCGCCCCCTGGACCGAGGACACGCTCTCCCTCGTCTTCTCCGTGACCAAGGCCGCCACGGCGCTCTGTGCGCACCTGCTGATCGAACGCGGCGAGCTCGACCTGCACGCGAAGGTCACGCGCTACTGGCCGGAGTTCGGCCAGCAGGGCAAGGAGGACGCGACCGTCGCCATGATGCTCAACCACTCGGTGGGCCTGCCGGCCTTCCGGGATCCGATCAAGCCCGGCGGCTACTACGACTGGGACTACATGGTCGGGCGCCTGGAGCAGGAGGAACCGTTCTGGAAGCCGGGCATCCGCAACGGCTACCACATGATCAGCTTCGGCTGGACCGTCGGCGAGCTGGTCCGGCGCGTCTCCGGCAAGTCCCTCGGCACCTTCTTCGCGGACGAGTTCGCCCGGCCCCTCGGCCTCGACTTCTGGATCGGCCTGCCCGAGGCGCTGGAGCCCCGCGTCTCGCACATGATCCCGTTCCTGCCCGGACCCGAGGGCCCCTTCACGGACTTCACGAAGGCGCTGATCGGCGATCCGACCTCCATCCCGGCGCTGTCCTGGCTCAATTCCGGCGGCTACTCGCCCGACGCCCGGGAGGCCCACGCGGCGGAGATCGGCGGCGGTGGCGGCATCTCGAACGCCCGCTCCCTGGTGCGCCTGTTCGAGCCGCTCGCCGACGGTGGCGGCGCGCTCTTCTCCCGGGACTCGGTGACGCGCATGAGCCAGGTGTCCATGGCCACCGGGGACGACGCGACCCTGTGCATGCCCACGCGCTTCGCCCTCGGCTTCATGAAGTCCATGGACAACCGGCACCGGCCCTTCGGCGACATCGAGAGCTGCATCCTCGGCGATCGGGCCTTCGGCCACGTGGGCGCCGGCGGCTCCCTCGGCTTCGCCGATCCGGACTGCGCCCTCGCCTTCGGCTACACCATGAACCGCATGGGCGCCGGCCTGCTCCTGAACGTCCGTGGCCAGGGGCTCGTGGACGCCGCCTACCGGGCCGTGGGCTTCCGCACCGACGCACCGGGCGTCTGGGTGCCCTGAAGGAGCCGCGGACGCCCGTGCGCCGACGGGCCGTCCTTGACCGGAGCGGGTGCCGACGGCACGGTGCGCGCGACCGCACCAGAGGGGGAACTCGGGCGTGAGCAGCGCGTCGATCTCGCAGGACGACCTCGTGGTCGTCGGCAACGCTTCGGACGATCCCTTCGCCATCGACATGGCCTTCGCCATGGGGCAGGCGATCGACATCGCCGACCTCATCAGCATGAAGACCTTCGCGAACTCCGAGTTCTGCCCGCGCTTCATCTCCGACGAGACCGACTTCACGCGCATCGGCGAGCGCCTCGAAGGCCGGACGGTGGTGATCGTGAGCACCTCGAGCCGGGTCGTGAGCCGCCAGAACCTCGCCATGCGCAACCTGATCATGGCCCGGGCGGCGAAGGAGAACGGCGCGCGGGAGGTGGTGCTCGTGGAGCCGGATCTCTTCTACAGCGCCCAGGACCGCGGGCCGCGGGCCGAGCTCGGGCACACGGAGTTCGAGCGGGACGTCCGGGATCTCAAGAAGTTCGACGGCCAGCCCTTCACGGCCCGGCTCTACGCCGAGCTCCTGCGCCTGTCGGGCGTCGACCGCGTGGTCACGGTGCACAACCACTCGCGGTCCGTGCAGGCGACCTTCGGGGAGATCTTCGAGGGCCGCTTCCACGACCTGATCCCCTACGAGATCTACGCCGACTACCTCCTGAACTCGAACCTCGTGGACCCGGGTCCGGACGGCTCGCGCCTCGCCCTCTGCGCCCCGGACAAGGGCGCGCGCGAGTTCGTGCGGGAACTCTTCCGGCGCCTGGGGCTGCCCGAGGCGCGCTTCGTGCTCCTCGACAAGGAACGCAGCGGCGAGCGCGAGGTCGCCGTGCGCCTGCACGAGGAGAGCGAGGCGTCCCTCGAGGACATCCGCGGGCGCGACGTGGTGCTCCTGGACGACATGGTCCGCACCGGCTCCACGGTGGTGAAGGCCTGCCAGTTCCTGCGCGCCGTGGAGCCCCGGCGCGTGGTCTTCGCCGTGACCCACTTCTACGCGAGCGACGAAGGCCGGCAGAAGCTCGCGAGCACCGCCATCGACGAGATCCTCACGCTCAACACCCTGCCCACGATCCTGAACCGCGACGAGCAGGGGCGCCTGCGGCGCAAGCTCGTGGTGCTCAAGATCGAGCGCTGGCTCGCCCGCCATCTCTCGCGGATCCTCGCCATCGACAGCCCCGTGCGCACCCTGGACCCGGAAGCGCTCTACCAGATCGACATGTCGTCGAAGAACCCGCGCTTCATCCGCAAGATCTGGTCGAACGACCAGCTGCCGGAGCTCACGGGGCGCGGCGCGCACGTCCACCCCGCCGCAGGCGACTGAGCCCCGCCGTGGTGCCCGGCGCCGGACCGCGGTAGGGTCCGCAAGACGGCGCGACGGGGCGGAGACTCCCGGGCGCCGCCAGCGGCCGGGGAGGGCCCATGACCGACGTCGCCGCGACCATCGCGGGGGAGGAGGACGCTGCGCCCGTGGCGCCGCGCCACTACCTGTTCCTCGCGTTCCTCACACTCCTGAACGTCATGAACTTCGTGGACCGCCAGCTGCTGGCGAGCTTCGCGAACTTCATCGTCCCGGACCTCGGGCTCACGAACGCCCAGTTCGGCCTGCTCACGGGCTTCGCCTTCATCCTGTTCTACGCGGCCATGGGCCTGTTCATGGGCGCGGCCGCCGACATGTTCCACCGGCCGCGGCTCGTGGCGGCGGGGCTCGCGCTCTGGAGCGCGCTCACGGCGCTCTCCGGCGCGGCGCGCGGCTTCGTCACGCTGGCCATTCCGCGCATGTTCATCGGCGTCGGGGAGTCGGTGCTGACGCCCACCTCCATGTCCATGCTCGCGGACCGCTTCCCCCCTGCGCGGCTGGGCTTCGCTGCCGGCACGTACTACATGGGGGTCCCCATCGGCGTGGGGCTCTCGCTCGTGATCGCCGGCTACCTCGGGCCGGCCATCGGCTGGCGCAACTGCTTCTACATCCTCGGGGCCCTGGGCCTGGCGCTCGCCGGCGTGATGCTCTTCGTGAAGGAGACGCCCCGACGCCACGTCGCGGCCGCGGGCACCGCGGCGGTCGAACGTCCGCGGCTGAAGGAGATCTTCGCCACCGCCTTCCGCGCGCTGCGCGGATCGCCGGCCCTGGCGCTGACCATGGCGGGCGGTGTGGCGCTGCACTTCATCCTCGGCGCCGCGGCCTTCGACCAGCTCTGGTTCGTGCAGGAACGGGGCTTCGAGCGCGCGTACATCGCACGGACCACGGGCTGGATCGCCACCTTCGCGGGGGTGCTGGGCACGCTCGTGGGCGGCATCGGGGGCGATCTCTGGCTCAAGCGCACGGGCCAGGGGCGGGCCATGCTCCTGTTCTGGATCATGCTGCTGCTCGCGCCGATCAACGTCGCCTACCGGCTCGTGCCCCCGGACACGGCGTGGTTCTGGATCGGCGTCTTCGTCGGCTTCTTCCAGCTCGGCTGCTTCTACGGACCGACCTTCGCCTCCGTGCAGGAGCTCGTGCCGCCGCAGATCCGCGCGACGGTGGTCGCCTTCTACATCCTGCTGCTGAACCTCGTGGGGCTCGGCTTCGGCATCACCGCCGGCGGCTACTGCATCGACTGGCTGCAGGCATCCGGGATCGAACAGCCCTACACCTGGACCCTGGTGATCTTCACCGCCATCAGCCTCACGGCGATCCCGCTGTTCTTCGCCGCCGGCACGCGCTTCGCGCGCGACCGGGACCGGCTCTTCGCGCTGGAAGGCACGTCCCCGTGACCGCCCTGGTCCGGGAGCTCTGGCGCTATCCCGTGAAGAGCATGCAGGGGGAGCGCGTCGCGGAACTCGAGTTCGGCCCGGAAGGCGCGGCCGGCGACCGGGCCTGGGCCGTGCGCGACGAACGCCGCGGCGGGATCCGCGGCGCGAAGCAGATCCCGGAGCTCATGCGCTGTGCGGCCGCCTACGCCGAGACGCCGGCGCCGGGACCGTCCCGCCCCGCGCACATCCGGCTCCCGGACGGCGCCGTCGTGGCCACCGGGGACGAGGACGTGCACCGGCGGCTCTCCGAGGCGCTCGGCACCCCGGTGACGCTCTGGCCCCTGCTGCCGGCGGACGCCGTGGACCACTACCGCCGGGGCGCTCCCACGCACGCCGATCTCGAGACCGAGCTGCGCGCCATCTTCGGCCGGACCGCCGAGGAGCCGCTGCCGGATCTGTCGAAGCTCCCGCCGGAACTCTTCGAGTTCGAGAGTCCGCCGGGCACCTACTTCGACGCGCTGCCGGTACTCGTGATGACCGCCGCGTCGCTGGCGCGGCTAGAGGCCGCGGCAGAGGATTCGGTGTTCGACGTCCGCCGGTTCCGCCCGAACGTCCTGGTCGAGACCGGGGAAGGCCCCGGGTTCCCCGAGGACCACTGGATCGGTGCGCGCCTGCGTCTGGGCGAGGTGGAGCTCGCCGTCGAGACCGCCTGTCCGCGCTGCGTGATGACGACACATCCCTTCGCGGAGCTGCCGAAGGACCCGGCGATCATGCGCACCCTCGTGCAGGAGCACGGCGGCGATCTCGGCGTGTACTGCCGCGTGCTTCGTCCCGGTCGTGTCCGCGAAGGTGACGCCCTGCAGGTGACGTCCGGCGCGTGACGCCGGAGCGCAGCACTCGATCCACCCCCGAGGAGACGAACCCATGCGCATCGAACGCCACTGTTTCCGGCCCCGAGCCAAGGCCGGGGCGCTCCTCCTGCTCGGCCTCGGCATGACGGCCTGCGGCGGGAGCGAGGAGCAACCGTCCACGCCCGGCCCGTCCGTGGTCGAGGACCCGGCCGTCGCCACCGCTCCCGCGGTGGCGCCGTCCCCGCCGGGGCTGTGCGCGATCGTCACCGCCGTCGACCTCGAAGCCGCCTTCGACGGCCAGCTCACCTTCGGCGAAGCACGCGGCGACGAGACCTACTGCGCCCTGCCGATCATCGATGCCGAAGGGGAGGGCCTCATGGTGGGCACGGCCGGCACCGTACCGATCTACGAGGCCAAGGCGGCCTACGCCGACCAGGGCGTGCCGTTCCGGAAGGTCGAGGGACTCGGCGTGGACGCCTTCCTGATCAACCACGCGGAGCTGCTCGTGCGCCGGGCCGACGATTCGGTCACCACCGTCGCGGTCCAGGCCTTCTTCCTGGACCGGGAAGCACCGCCTGCGGAGGTGGTGGAGCGCGGGCTGCTCGAAGTGGGCCGGGCCGTGCTGGCCGAAGACTGAGGCCTACGCCCGAGCGAGGCCCGGCCGCGGAGCCCGGGGCGGGTCGGAACAACTCGCCGAGGAGATCCACGGGGCCGTCCGGCCACGCCCGCTCGCCGAGCGAGCGGACGCAGAGCTCCGCCACGGGCTCCTAGGCGACGCCGAGGCTCGCGTGGTCGTGGATCCGCAGCCAGCGCAGCGTCGAAGCGGCCGGCCGGTAGCCGTGCCGGCGGTATAGCCGGTCGTCGTCGGCAAGGAGCACGAGGTGATCGACGCCCGCAGCACGGGCCCGCAACTCTGCCGCTACCAGCAGGGCGCCGCGGATGCCCGCACGAGAGGAGAGATCAGGGTTCAGTGTGCGGCTCAGGTGCGCCTCTGCGCGCCAACCGTCGGCTCAGGCCGCTGTGTGAAGATGCACGCTGACCCGATTCCTTCTACGGCTGCGCGGAATCGGAATCCCACGCCGGGAATGAGGAAACGCGCCGATCGGGCAGTGGCGCACGGGAAGTCGATACAGGTCGAGCCCGCATGGACTCGACGCGCTTCGATCCTCGGTGGGTCAGTAGAGATACACCGCGCCGCTGGCTCTGGCGCTGTTGTCGGCCTGATCGCCGCCGATGCCGGTGGCGCTGCTGTCC
>JAZBPF010000352.1:0-7809 GCA_036351515.1 Pseudomonadales bacterium
CCGTCCGATCTCGCGGTCGCGGCTGAAGCCTGCTCCCACAGGGGGTGGCTCAGTGCAGCGTCGGCCCACCCTCGTCGTCGAGCAGCGACCAGCCGTCCTCCACCTCGCCGTCGTCGCGCTCGTGGAGTTCCGCCACGGCGTCGGCGGCGGCGTCGAGCATGGCCTCGGCGACGTCGAGGAGATCGTCGCCGAGGCGATCGAGCATCTGCGGCGAGAAGCGCAGCCGCACGAGCGGCTCGTCGCTGCCGCGACAGCGGCGCAGCACCACGTCGCCGTTGTCGAGCTGGACGATCTCGAACAGGCTCTCGACGCGTTCCTCGGCGCCCTCGCTCACGCTCCCGTCCCTGCGCGCGCCGCGCGCGTCACGATCCGGTTCTCGCCGTGGCCTTGCGTTTCGTGCCGGCCGCGCTCTTCTTCCGGGGCGCCGCCTTGCGGCCGCCCTTGCCGCCGGAGCCCTTGCCCCCGCCGGAGCTCTTGCCACCCGCGCTGCGCTCCTCCTTCCAGCGGCCGTCCGCCCAGACGGCGCGCCAGCCCGTGGGCGTGCCGTCCTGCTCGGACATGACGTACTGCTCCTTCGTCTTCCGGCTCCAGCGGATCACCGCCGGGTTGCCGTCCGGGTCCTGCTCCGGCGCCTCGAGCAGGTAGCCGTACTTCGGGTCGATCTCGTTGGCGTGGGGCTTGAGTTCCTTCACGAGCGGCGCCCGGGTCTCCCGGTTCTTCGGGAACTGACTCGCCGCCAGGAACAGGCCCGCGGCCCCGTCCCGGAGCACGTAGCTGTCGTCCACCTTCTCGCACTGGAGCTCCGGCATGGGCACCGGGTCCATCTTCGGCGGCGCCGGCTCGCCGCTGCGCAGGAGCTTGCGGGTGTTCTTGCACTCGCTGTTGGTGCAGCCGAAGTACTTGCCGAAGCGGCCGGTCTTCAGCTGCATCTCGGCCCCGCACTTGTCGCACTCCAGCGTCGGGCCCTCGTAGCCCTTGATGCGGAACTCGCCGGCCTCGACCTCCGAGCCGTCGCAGTCCGGCGCGTTCGCGCAGACGTGGAGCTTGCGCTTCTCGTCCACGAGCCAGGCGTCCATGGCCGAGCCGCACTTCGGGCAGCGGCGACGACGCCGCAGCGCCTTCGATTCGCTCTCCTCGTCCGCGTCGAGATCCACGGCCTCCTCGCCGGGGACGAGGTTCATGGTCTTGGTGCAGCGCTCCTTCGGCGGCAGCGCGTAGCCGGAGCAGCCGAGGAAGACGCCGGTGCTCGCCGTGCGCAGGGTCATGGGGCGTCCGCAGCTCGGACAGGCGATGGGCGTCTCGACGGGCGTGTTCGGGCGCATGCCGCCCTGCTCCGCCTCGGCGCTGGAGAGCCGCGCCTGGAAGTCCTCGTAGAACTCGTCGAGCACCTGCTTCCAGCCGAGGTCCCCGGAGGCGACCTGGTCGAGACGGCGCTCCATCTGCGCCGTGAAGTCGTAGTCGAGGAGGTCCTCGAAGTTCTCCACGAGCCGGTCCGTGACGATCTCGCCGATCTTCTCGGCGAAGAAGCGGCGGTTGCGCAGCGACACGTAGCCGCGCTCCTGGATCGTCGAGATGATCGAGGCGTAGGTGGACGGCCGGCCGATGCCCCGCTTCTCGAGTTCGCGCACGAGCGCGGCCTCGCTGTAGCGCGGCGGCGGCTTCGTGAAGTGCTGGAAGGGTTCCACCTGCTCGAGGGCCGGCGTCTCGCCGACCGCGAACTCGGGGATCACGGCGTCGTCGTCGCCGCGGGACGTCGGCGGCTGGACGCGCGTGTAGCCGTCGAAGCGCAGGATCCGCCCGCGGAGCTTCAGCTCGTACTCGCCCGCCTCCACCGTGACCGTGGTGCTCGTGTACTCGGCGCGCGTCATCTGGCAGGCGACGAACTGGCGCCAGATCATGTCGTAGAGGCGCACCGCGTCGCGTTCGAGGTCGATGGACTCGGGCCGCACGGCCACGTCCGAGGGACGGATCGCCTCGTGGGCCTCCTGGGCCTGCTGCCGGCTCGCGTAGCGGTTCGGCTCCTCCGGCAGGTAGCGGTCGCCGTAGCGCTTCTTCACGAGGTCCCGGCAGGCGCGCAGCGCGTCCTCCGACAGGTGCGTGGAGTCCGTGCGCATGTAGGTGATGTAGCCGGCCTCGTAGAGGCGCTGGGCGAGGGTCATGGTCTTCTTGACGCTGAAGCCGAGGCGCGTGGACGCGGCCTGCTGCAGCGTCGAGGTGATGTAGGGCGCCCCGGGCCGCGTGGAGGTGGGCTTGTCCTCCCGGTTCGTGACCCGGTAGGTCGCCGCGCGCAGCGCCTCGACGGCCTCGGTGGCGCCGGCCTCGTTGCCGGGGCGGAAGTTCTCGCCGCGGTGCTTCACCACCTGGAAGCGCGCGCGATCGTCCTCGCCGTCCCCCCGCGCGAGGTCCGCGAAGACCTCCCAGTACTCCTCCGGGACGAAGGCGCGGATCTCGCGCTCGCGCTCGACGATGAGGCGCACGGCCACGGACTGCACCCGGCCCGCGGACAGGCCCCGCGCCACCTTCTGCCAGAGCAGCGGCGAGACCATGTAGCCCACGACGCGATCGAGGAAGCGCCGCGCCTGCTGCGCGTTCACGCGGTCGACGTTCACCTCGCCGGGCTCCGCGAAGGCCTCCTCGATGGCGCGGCGGGTGATCTCGTTGAAGACCACGCGCTTGTAGCGCGAGGGATCGCCGCCGATGGCCTCCTTCAGGTGCCAGGCGATGGCCTCGCCCTCGCGGTCGAGGTCCGTGGCGAGGTAGACCGTGTCGGCGTTCTGGGCGGCCTTGCGCAGGTCCGCGACCACCTTCTCCTTCCCCGGGAGCACCTCGTAGTGCGCTTCCCAGTCCCGGTCCGGATCGACGCCCATGCGCGCGACCAGCTGCTGGCGCGCCTTGCGCTTCTTGTGCGCGGCCTTCTGCTCCGGCGAGAGCTTGCGGGTCTTCGCCGCCTCCTTCGCGCGCTCCTTCGGATCCGTCTTCGACCCGCTGCCGCTCGTGGGCAGATCGCGGATGTGGCCGACGCTCGACTTCACGACGAAGTCGCGGCCGAGGTATCGGTTGATGGTCTTCGCCTTGGCAGGCGACTCGACGATGACGAGCGACTTGGCCATGTTGCCTCTGACCGGTGCGTTCCTGGACCGGCGTGGATCGCGCTGCCGGGACGGTGCTCCCCCCGGGGACCCCGGCGGAAGGGCGCGGAGTCTAGCCCGCACCGCTCACCGATTCACAGCTGCGGTCGCGGATCGGTGAGCCGTGTGGGCCGGGGAGCCCCCGAGCGCGATGTCCACGATGCATGGGGTGCGCCGGGCCGCCGTCCTGGGGCCTCGATCGATCGGTCCGGCGCGCCACCCGCGGGCACGCCTCCGTTTTCACGAATAGCAGCAAAGTCCCGGGGCGGTCAAAGCCGACGCGCCGGAAACGGGCTCCGGCGCACCGCTCAATCCGGGTCGGGGGCCGCCTCCCGGGCCGCGGCCTTCCGGGCCAGGGCGAGCTGGAAGGCGCAGAGGTCGTCGAGCGCCGCCCCGAGGGCGTCGACCTCGTCGGTCTCGCCCCGTTCCCGCCAGGCGACGCTGCAGCCGGAGGCGGTGCCCTCCACGGTGACCGTCCCCCGCGGGGTGCGCACCAGCAGTTCCCCGAGCTCCGCGAGCACGGAGTCCAGGAGCGGCAGCTCGCTGCGCGCCAGGCGCCAGCCCGCCGGCAGGCCCGGCACGAGGACCTCGTCGGCGTGACGCGGCATGGCGAGGGCCTGGAAGGCGGGGACGTGGCGCCGCTCGACGCCCGCGGGCAGGCGCAGGGGGCGGGTGTAGACGGCGACCTCGAGGCGCGGGTCGCGCGCCGCGCCGCCGCCGCTCACGCGCGCCTCGGGCTCCGGGTCCGGGTCGGGCACGCGGCGCACGTGCACCGCGAGGCCGAGCGCGCGCGCGTGGTCGCGCAGCCGCTTCAGCTGCCGGTCGCGCGGCGTCGGCATGACCTGCGCCACGAGCCAGAGCAGGAGCACGAGGGGGATCAGGATCGCTGCCCAGAGGGCCGGTTGCATGGTCGCTCCGCGAGTCCGCCGGGGGCGCCAGCATGGACCGGCGGCCCCGTATTGTCGCCCCCGGGGGCTCCGTGTAACGTCGAGCCCGCGCGTTCGCGTGCCGGGGGGAAGCCGCGCATGACCGGATACCGTCATCTCCTGCTCGCCGTCGACCTGACGGAGGAATCGAGAGCCGTCGCGGAGAAGGGCGCCGCCCTGGCCCGCGCCTTCGACTCCGAGATGAGCGTGATCCACGTCATCGAGCCCCTGAGCCTCGCCTACGGCGGCGACATCCCCATGGACCTGTCCTCGGTCCAGGACCAGATCCACGAGCAGGCGAAGACCCAGCTCGCGGACTTCGCCCGCGACCTCGGCATCCCGGAGGACCGGCAGTACCTGATCTTCGGCCGGCCCGAGAGCGAGATCCATCGGGTCGCCCGCTGCCGGGAGGTGGACCTCGTGGTCGTCGGCTCGCACGGCCGCCACGGCCTCGCGCTGCTCCTCGGCTCCACGGCGAACGGCGTGCTCCACGGGGCCAGCTGCGACGTGCTCGCCGTGCGCGTGGGGCGCACGGAGGACTGAAGCCCCGACCGATCGCCGGGCCCCGGGCCCGGCTCCCGTTCCGACCACCGAGGCCGTCGTGCCGCACCGCAGTCCACTTCGCCGTGCCCTTCCCCTGCTGCTCCTGCTCCTGGGCGGTCTGCTGCTCCCGACCGCCCGGGCCGCGACGGCCCCGCTCGGCCTCGAGGGCACGGGCACGGCGGCGGAGCGCGAGCGCTACCGCGACGCCATGGCCGATCTCTACGCCGTGCGCCTGCGCGCCTTCGAACGCAAGGTCGAGGCCCTCGGCGACTACCCGCTCGTGCCCTACCTCGAGTACGCGCGGCTGCTGCGCTACGTCTCGAGCGCGACACCGGCGGACCTGGCCGCCTTCCGCGAGCGCTGGGCGGACACCCCCCTCGCGGACCGGGCCCTCGCCGAGTGGCTCGACAACCTCGCGCGCCGGGGCGAGTGGGCCCTCTACCGCGCGCACCACGATCCCCGCGTGGCGGCGAGCACGGAGGACCGCTGTCGCTGGTACCGCTCGCTCCTCGCGACCGGCGACCGCGCCGGCGCCTTCGAGGGCGCCCGGGAGCTCTGGGTGGTGGGCCGCTCGCAGCCGAAGGCCTGCGATCCGCTCTTCGAGGCCTGGATCGCCGCCGACGGGGTCACGGACGCCCTCGCCTGGGAACGGCTGCGCCTGGCGCTGGCCGCGGGCAACTACAGCCTCGGCCGCTATCTGCTGCGCTTCCTCGACCCGGAGAGCCGGCCCCTGGCCGAGCGCTTCCTCGCGCTGCACCGGGACCCCTCTCGCATCGGCGGCACCGACGCGCTGTCCGGCCCCGAAGCGCGGGTCCGGGACGTGGTCGCGCACGCGCTCCGGCGCCTCGCCCGACGCGATCCCGAGGCCGCCGAGGCCGCCTGGAGCGCCTGGGACGGGCGCGTCGCCCTGGAGCCGGACTTCCGGGACCGGCTGCGGACCGAGCTCGTGCGCGAACGGGCGCGCCGGGGGGCGCTGCCCGCGGACGTCCTGGAGCGCTGGCCGCCGCCGGATCTCGTGGTCGACGGCAGCGGCGAGCTCCTCGAGGAGCTGACCCGCCACGCCCTCGCCGAGCAGGACTGGCGCCGCGTCCGGGGCTGGATCGCGCGCATGCCGGAACGCACGGCGGCGGAGCCCGCCTGGCGCTACTGGGACGCGCGCGCCGCCGTGACCCTCGGCGACGCCGAGATCGACGCCGGCCCCGCCGCCCGCACGCGCAGCGTGCTGCCGCCGCGGTCCCTGCCGCCGGACGACCCCGGACAGCAGGCGGTGGCGCCGTCCCGGGACCCGGTGGAGCTCGCACTCGAGACCCTCGCCTCGGAGCGCAACTTCTACGGCTTCCTCGCCGCCGACCTGCTCGGGCGACCCTACGCGCTGAACGACGCGATCCTCGACCTGCGCGAGGACGAGCTCGCCGCCGTCGCCGCCCTTCCCGCCGTGCGCCGCGCCTTCGAGCTGCGCGCCGTGGGCGACGAGACCGAGGCCCGGCGGGAGATGGCCTGGATCGCCGGCCGCCTCGCCCCCCGGGAACTCCTGGCCCTGGCCGAGCTCGCGCGCCGCGCCGAATGGCACCGGGAGTCGATCCAGGCGACGATCAGCGCCGGCCTCTGGGACCACCTGTCCCTGCGCTTCCCCCTTGCCTACGCCGGCCCCATGGTCGACCGCGCCCGGGCCCACGCCCTGGAGCCGAGCTGGCTCTTCGCCGTGGCCCGGCAGGAGAGCGCCTTCATGACCGACGCGCGCTCCCGGGCCGGCGCCCTCGGGCTCATGCAGCTCATGCCGGCGACGGCCCGGAGCACCGCACAGCGCTTCGGGATCCCCTACTCGAGCGTCTGGCAGCTCCTGGACCACGAGAAGAACATCGAGATCGGCTCGAGCTACCTCGGGGAGATGTTCGAGCGCTTCGACCGCAACCGCATCCTCGCCTCCGCCGCCTACAACGCCGGGCCGGGCCGCGTGGAGCGCTGGCTCCGGGAACGGCCCTCGGCCCCGGCGGACGTGTGGATCGAGACGATCCCGTTCCGGGAGACGCGCGGCTACGTGCAGAACGTGCTCGCCTACGCCGTGATCTACGGCGCGCGCATGGAGGTCGACCAGCCCCTGCTCTTCGAACACGAGCGCACGATCGGTCGCTGAAGGCGCGCACCGGTCGACGCTTCCGCCGGCGCTCGGCATGATCGCGCCTCGACCGACCGCAGGGAGCGCCGCCATGCCGACGACCGTCCGCCGGAGCCCGGGGCGGCTCCTCCTGCCCGGACTCCTCGTGCTCGTCACGGGCTGCGCCGGCGCACCCCCGGCCCCGGAGGATCCGGCGGTCCTCGAGCCCTGCCCCGATCGCCCGAACTGCGTCGTCAGCCGCACCGATGCGGGCGACGCGGCGGTGGATCCGCTCCCCGGCGCCGGCGATCCCCTCGCGAGCCACCGCCTGCTCCTCGCCGTGCTCCGGGCCCTGCCCGAGGCCCGCATCACCGCCGACGACGGGCGCCGGGTGACGACCGTGTTCCGCTCGCCGGTGCTGCGCTTCCGCGACGACGTGCAGTTCCTGATCCGCGACGACGGCACCATCGACGTGCGCTCGGCGTCGCGCACGGGCTGGTGGGACCTCGGCGCGAACCGGCGCCGGGTGGAGACGCTGCGCGGGCTGCTCGAGGCGAAGCGGGCGTCGGGCATACCCCCGGGAGTCGGCCCGTGAGCACCCTGGCCCGCCCGGCGACGGTGCCGCGCGAGCCCCTCGTCGACATCGGCGTGAACCTCACGGCGGAGGCCTTCGCCGAGGACCGGGACGCGGTGATCGCCCGCGCCCGGGAGCAGGGGGTGCTGCGCCAGCTCGTGACCGGCACGGACCTCGCGCACTCCGAGGCGGCCATCGCCCTCGCCCGGGCCCATCCGGGCGAGCTCTTCGCCACCGCCGGCGTGCACCCCCACGACGCCGCCCGGGTCCCGCCGGACTGGCTGACGCGCCTCGAGGCGCTCGCCCGGGCCCCGGAGGTGCGCGCCCTCGGCGAGACCGGCCTCGACTTCGCCCGCAACTACTCCCCGCCCCGGGACCAGGAGCGCGCCTTCCTCGCGCAGCTCGACCTCGCGCTCTCCCTCGGCCTGCCCCTGTTCCTCCACGAGCGGGACACGGAGGGCCGACTCCTCGAACTCCTCGCGACGCGCCGGGGGCCCCTGCGGGGCGTGGTGCACTGCTTCACGGCGGACGCCGCCGCCCTCG
>JAZBPF010000353.1:0-20213 GCA_036351515.1 Pseudomonadales bacterium
CAGCCGCGACACGGAAGCGCACGTGCGCCGCGCCGACATCGTCGTGGCCGCCGCCGGGCGGCCCGGGCTCGTGCGCGGGGAATGGATCCGCGAGGGTGCCATCGTGATCGACGTGGGGATCAACCGCCTCGGGGACGGGCGCATCGTCGGCGACGTGGAGTTCGACGCGGCGCGGGAGCGGGCGTCCTGGATCACCCCGGTTCCCGGCGGCGTCGGCCTCATGACCGTCGCCTCCCTCCTCGAGAACACGCTCCAGGCCGCAGAGCTCGCGGACTGAAAGGCCCGCCTCAGGCGGCGAGCGGGACGCCGCTGTGGAAGCGGAACTCCGGATCGGGCGTGGAGACCAGTTCGGCCTCGCAGGCGCGGAAGCACTCGATCCGCTCCTCCGTCGCCGCGGCCCCGGCGAGCGCCTCCGCCAGGGCGAGGTAGCCCTCGAAGTGGCGCGCCTCGGAGGCCAGCAGCCGGCGGTAGAAGCGCGCGAGCTCCTCGTCGAGGTGCGGCGCGAGGGCCGCGAAGCGCTCGCAGGAGCGCGCCTCCACGAAGGCGCCGCACACGAGGAGGTCGAGGAGCCGCTCCGGTTCGCCGTTGCGCACGAGCGTGCGCAGGCCCGCCGCGTAGCGGCTCGCGCCGAGGGGCCGCGGCGCGATCCCCCGCTCGCGCATGAGCGCGCGCACCTGCTCGAAGTGCCGGAGCTCCTCCCGCGCGAGCCGACTCATGGCGTCCACGAGCGCCGGCTGCTCGTCGTAGCGGAACAGGAGCGACAGCGCCGTCGCCGCCGCCTTCTTCTCGCAGTTCGCGTGGTCCACGAGCAGCACCTCGAGCTGCGCCGGCGCGGCGACGCACCAGGCGTCCGGGGTCGGACAGGCGAGGAAGGCCCGCACCGGGGCCAGCAGGTCGCTCACGCGACCGGTTCCACCGGCGGGGCGATGAAGCGCGCGTAGTGCGCCTCGGAGAGCGCCTGCAGGTCCGCGTCGATGCGGTCCCGCAGGGCTTCCGGCGAGAGCTGCTCCCAGCCGGGCCGGGCCCGGAGCCCGTAGGCCTCGAGGCGCCGCATGCGGCTCGCGCCGCGGCGCAGGAGCACGTAGGCGCGGGTGAGCGGACCGTCCTCGGCCCCGTGGGGGATCCGGTGCCGGCGCAGGCGTTCGTCGAGGCGTTCCGCGTCGACGACCTCGAGGCGGCCGCCCACCACCTGCTCGCGCAGGCGCACGAGGCGCGCGAGCACCGCGCGCTTCTGGTCGTCGTCGTAGCCGTTCCAGCCCACCACCTCGTGGGAGAAGCGGCGACAGCCCCGGCAGACGAGATCGCCGTAGGTGGTCGAGCACATGCCCACGCAGGGGGTGCGGATGCGTCCTTCGCTCATGGGCCGGGATTGTACCTTCGCGCTCCGTCAGCCCGCACGCCCCGGCGCCTCGCGACCCTCCGCGGCGGGCCCGGCGACGGCGAAGGGCGTCGCGAGGCGCAGCCGCAGGCGCAGCAGGCGCCGGCGCAGCGCCGGCGGGACCGGGGCCTCCGGCGCCGGCGAGGGGCCGAAGAGCACCGCGTCGACCCAGCCCGTGAGCGCGCGCAGGTCGGCGGCGAGCTCCGGCCGCGCCCGGGCGACCCGCTCCCCCCAGCGCGCCGGCGGCTCGCCCGTGCGCCGCCCGAGACCCGATCGGGCGAGGCCGGCGTCGAGGGCGTCGAGGAGGCGCAGCGCCGGCGACCGGCGCGGGCCCCGCCGGAGCAGGAAGAAGAGCGCCGGCAGGGCGAGCGCGAGGCCCCCGGCGACGGCGGCGCCGAGGGCGACCCGCAGGGGTGTCAGCGCACCGAGCAGGTCGCGCAGGACCCGGCTCTGCCGGTCCGCGTCGTAGGCGAGCACGAGCACGTTCCAGCGATGCTCTAGGGAATCGAGGAAGTAGAGCGCGTCCATGGCCCAGCCCAGGGAGCGCCAGAAGGCGCCGCGGAACGGCGACGCCGCCTCCCCCGCGCCCTGGGCCAGGGCCGCCTCGGCGCCGCTCTCGATCCGCCCCGGCGCCACGGCGGCGGTGGGGTCGACGCGGACCCAGCCGCGTCCCTCGAACCAGACCTCCGCCCAGGCGTGGGCGTCGTACTGGCGTACCACGAGATGGTCCCCCACGGGGTTCAGCTCCCCGCCCTGGTAGCCGGCGACGACCCGCGCGGGGACGCCGGCGAGGCGCAGGAGGTAGACGAAGGCGCCCGCATAGTGGGCGCAGAAGCCGGCGCGCGTGTCGAAGAGGAAGCCGTCGATGCGGTCGCCCGTGAGCGTCGGCGGCGTCAGCGTGTAGCGGAACGGCGCCTCGCGGAAGTGGGCGAGGAGCGCGGCCACGAGCGCCTCGCCGCGGCCGTGCTCGGCGACCAGCGCCGCGAGGAACGCGCGGCTGCGCGGCTCTCCCGTCGACGGCAGCCGCGTCTCGCGGATCCGCAGCCAGGCGGGCAGCTCCGGATCGAGCACGGCCCCGGGGCGGGACTCGACCGCGTAGCGCAGCCGCGCGGTCACCGGCTCCCGCGACAGGAGGCGGAAGTCGCGACCGAGACCCGTCCCGGGCGTGCGCGGGAGCGCGAGGTCGAGGGCGTAGAGCCAGGGCCGCCGGGTCGGTTCCGCCACCACCGCGTAGCGCAGGGCGGGGGCATCCTCCGGGACCGCGCTCCAGCGCTCCGGGACCCGGCCGCCCCACTGCACGAGGCGCACGTCCCCGGGCACCCCGCCGCCCGGGGACCAGACCCCGTCCTCGTAGCGGGAATAGGTCAGCACCCGCCAGTAGAGCTCCCGCGGCGGGGGCACGGCGCCCTCGAACTCCACCCGGAAGGCGAGCTCGTCGGAGCGCCCGAGCCGCGCGATGTCCCCCGGCGCCATGGTCTCGGCGATGCCCGTGCGCCCCGCCCCCTCGGCGAGCGGCACGGACCAGAGCGGCGCGATGCGCGGGAAGAACAGGAACATCACCACCGTGAGCGGAATCGCCTGCAGCAGCAGCACCGCCGCCGTGCGCAGGCTCTCGGTCGCCGCCCGCGCCCGGCCGCCGTCGTGCAGGGCGACGAGCGCCGCCGTGAGCAGCGCGACCGTGCAGAGCTGTCGGGCCGCCGTGGCCATGCCCTGCTCGAAGAGCAGTTCCGCGGCGACGACGAAGTACCCCTGCAGCACGAGCACGAAGCCGTCGCGACGGGAGCGCGTCTCGAGCAGCTTCAGGGCGAAGGCGACCACCAGCAGCGCCACCGCAGGCTCGAGGGCGAAGGGACGGCGGTAGGCGAGCGCGACGCCGACGCCCGCGAGGAGCACGAGCCCCGCCTTCACCACCGTCGGCGGGAAGTGCCAGCGGCCCCGGAACACCTGCAGGCGCCAGAGCACGCAGAGGAGCCACACGAGCAGGAGCAGCGGCGAGAGGCGCGCCGCGTGGGGCAGCACCGCCGCCCCCTGGGCCACGAGGAGCAGCGCGAGCGCGCTCCCGGGAACCGCCGCGCCGGCCCCCACGGTGCGCCCTTCCCGGAGCCGCGTCAGCCATCGCCTCACGGCGCGGGCTCCCCGTCGCGGCCGAAGAGCGCGAGGGCCCGCAGCACCTCCGCCCGATGCGCCTCGCCCGTGGCCGGCGCCAGCACCGTGGCGCCGAGCCGCAGGCCGTAGGGTTCGCCGGCCCGCTCGAGCTCCAGGGCGCGGGCGCAGAGGCGTCCGAGGCGGGTCTCCAGGTCGAGACCGGGGAGCGCGTCGAGCTCGAGCCAGTGGCGCCGGTCGACGCGACCGCCGAAGGTCTTCACGCGCAGCTCGCCACCCCGGGCCCAGGCCTTCCAGGCGACGTGCTTGAGGGGATCGCCGTCACGGAACTCGCGCAGCCCCAGGAAGTCGTCGCCGCTGCCCGCGACGCCGGTGCCCTCCCCGTCCGCGACTCCTTCCCGCGCGGGCACGGCGCCGGGGAGCGGGCGCGGATGGACGAGCGCGCGCAGGTCGAGGTCCACCCAGCTCCAGGCGCGCAGCAGGCCCACGGGCCAGCGCGTCTCCACCCGCAGGCGGCCGGGGACGCACCAGCCGCGCGTCGTCGTGGGAAAGGGCAGCCGCACCGTGACCTCGCCCCCCGGCGGCACGGCCAGTTCCTGGGGCAGTTCGCCGGGCCAGCCGAGCCGCAGGGCCCGGTGCCCCCGCGTGCTGCCGTGCACGCGGATCCGGAACTCCGCGTGCTCGCCGGCGAACACGGGCGCGGCGCCGACCCCGGCGAGTTCCAGGCCCGCGAGGTTGCGGTAGGTGTGGCCGATGGCGGCCGTGAACAGGCTGCCGAGGAGGAACGCGAGGGCGAAGACGAGCGCGTTCTGGTAGTTGATCGCCGTGAGCAGGAGCACGAGCAGGAGCGTGGTGAAGGCGAAGCCCGCCGCGGGCGGGAAGATGAAGATGCTGCGCTGGTCGAGGCGCACGCGGCCCCGGCGCGGGATGCGCCGGGCGAGCCAGCGGCCGGCCCGCCCGCGGGGCGCCGGTCCGACCGGGACGCCGGCGGGCGCCCCTGCACGCACCTCAGCGTCCACGGCAGGGCCCCCGGCTGCACGGGCGCGTCTCAGGCGACGACGTCGACCGCCTCCAGGAGCCCGCGGACGAGACTGCGCCCGTCCCCGCCCTCCACCGCCGTGGCTTCCCGCAGCCGGTGGACGACGACCGCGGGCAGCACGGCCTGGAGGTCTTCGGGCACCGCATGTTCGCGTCCGTCGATGAGGGCCCAGGCGCGCGTCGCGCGCAGGAGCGCGAGGCCGCCGCGCGGCGACAGGCCCCAGGCGAAGGCCGGCGACTCCCGGGTGTGGCGGATCAGTCTCTGAAGATAGTCCATGAGCGGATCGGAGACCCGGATCGCCTCCACCTCGGCCCGGAGGGCGCCGAGGGCGGCGGCATCGAGCACCGGGTCGAGGGCGCCGAGGAGATCGCGCCGGTCCCGGCCCCGGAGCAGCTCCCGCTCCGCCGCCGGGTCCGGGTAGCCGAGCTCGATGCGCATGAGGAAGCGGTCGAGCTGCGACTCGGGCAGCGGATAGGTCCCGGCCTGGGTCACGGGGTTCTGCGTGGCGATCACGAAGAAGGGCTCGGGCAGGGCCCGGGTCTCCCCCTCCACCGTCACCTGCCCCTCCTCCATGGCCTCGAGCAGCGCGCTCTGGGTCTTCGGCGTCGTGCGGTTGATCTCGTCGGCGAGCACCACCTGCGCGAAGACCGGCCCCGGATGGAAGCGGAAGGTGCCGGCGTCGCGCTCGAAGACGGAGATGCCGAGGATGTCCGCGGGGAGCACGTCGGAGGTGAACTGGATACGGTGGTAGCTGAGCCCCAGGGTGCGCGCGAGGGCGTGGGAGAGCACGGTCTTGCCCATGCCCGGCAGGTCCTCGATGAGCAGGTGCCCGCCCGCGAGCAGGCAGGCGAGCGCCTGCCGGACCTGGAGCTCCTTGCCGAGGAGGACGGTGCCGACCTGTTCGACGACGCTCCGGACGGTCGGGTGCACGGGCGTCAGACGTGGTCGTGGAGGTCGGAGAGGGCGTGCTCGCCCTCCGCGCCGTCGCCGCTGCGGCGCGCCTCGCGGCGCTGCTTGGCGAGGTCGTTGCGCGCAGCGGAGATCCGCTCGAGGTAGGCGTCGTCCACGTCGCCGGTGACGTAGCGGCCGTCGAAGACCGAGCAGTCGAAGCGGCGGATCGCGGGATTCCCCTCCGCCGCGCAGGACACGAGGTCCTCGAGCTCCTGGTAGAAGAGCCGGTCGGCGCCGATGAAGCGGCCGATCTCCTCCTCCGTGCGTCCGTGGGCCACGAACTCCGTGGCCGCGGGCATGTCGATGCCGTAGACGTTCGGGTAGCGCACCGGCGGCGCCGCGGACGCGAGGTAGACCTTGCGGGCGCCGGCCTCCCGCGCCATCTCCACGATCTGCCGGGAGGTGGTGCCGCGGACGATGGAGTCGTCCACGAGGAGCACGTTCTTGCCGCGGAACTCGAGCTCGATGGCGTTGAGCTTCTGGCGCACGGATTTCCGCCGCTGCTGCTGCCCCGGCATGATGAAGGTCCGCCCGATGTAGCGGTTCTTCACGAAGCCCTCGCGGTACTTCACGTCGAGTTCGTAGGCGAGCGGGAGCGCGGCCGTCCGGCTCGTCTCCGGGATCGGGATCACCACGTCGATGTCGTGCTCGTGGCGCGGGAACTGCGCGAGGATCCGTTCCGCGAGGCGCTCGCCCATGCGCAGGCGCGCCTTGTAGACGGAGATGTCGTCGAGGATCGAGTCCGGGCGCGCGAGGTAGACGTGCTCGAAGATGCAGGGCACGCACTCCGCCTCCGCGGCGCAGCGCCGCGTGTGCAGTTCGCCCTCCTCGTCGATCCACACCGCCTCTCCGGGCGCGACGTCGCGCACGAGCTCGAAGTCGAGCACGTCGAGGGCGACGCTCTCGGAGGCGATCATGTACTCGGTGCCGCGCTCCGTCTCCCGGCGCCCGAAGACGAGGGGCCGGATTCCGTGGGGGTCACGGAAGGCGAGCACGCCGCGGCCGACGATGAGCGCCACGGCGGCGTAGGCGCCCCGGCAGCGCGCGTGCACGGCCGCCACGGCGTCGAAGATGTCGTCGGGGCCGGCGTCGTCCGAGCCCCGGGCCCGCCCGGCGAGTTCGTGGGCGAAGACGTTCAGGAGGATCTCGGAGTCGGACTCGGTGTTGATGTGCCGGCGGTCCGCCCGGAACAGCTCGCGCTTGAGCGCCTCGGCGTTCGTCAGGTTGCCGTTGTGCGCGAGCATGATCCCGTAGGGCGAGTTCACGTACATGGGCTGCGCCTCGGCGGCGCTCGAGGACCCGGCCGTGGGATAGCGCACGTGGCCGATGCCGATGCGCCCGACGAGGCGTTCCATGTGGTGCTGCCGGAACACGTCGCGCACGAGACCGTTGGCCTTGCGCATGTGCAGATGGCCGGTGTCCGTGGTGACGATCCCGGCGGCGTCCTGCCCGCGGTGCTGGAGCACGGTCAACGCGTCGTAGAGGCGCTGGTTGACCGGCTCGTGGCCGACGATGCCGACGATCCCGCACATGGAAGGCTCCCGGTCGCTTCCGCCGTCAGCCCCCGCCGGTGACCATCCCGACGGCGGAGCGCAGCAGTTCGAAGGTCTCGTCCTGAACGGAGAGGAGATGCGGCACGAGGCGCGAAGCCTGCCACCAATCGGCGTCCACGAACAGGGGCGCCGCCACGGCCGCGAGCACGACCAGGAGCAGCACGCCGCGCGCGGCGCCGAAGACGCTGCCGAGGAGCCGGTCGAGGCCCGAGAGCCCCGTGGCGTCCACCACGAGCGCGAGCAGGCGACCGGCCATGGTGCCGAGCACGAGCGTCGCCACGAAGAGGCCCGCGAAGGCGAGCGGGAAGCGCGCTGCCGGCGCGTCGACGACGTCCGCGAGGCGTGCCTCCGCGGCCGGCGCGAAGCTCGCCGCGACGAGGAAGGCGGCGATCCACACGGCGAGCGCGACGGCCTCGCGGACGAAGCCGCGCCAGGCGCCGAGGACCACGGACAGGGCGAGGATGCCGAGGAGGATCCAGTCGAAGGGCGCGAAGGGAGGCTCCATCAGCGCTCTCCGTCCCGCGGCTCGCCGGCCGCCGCGAGCTCCCCGGGCCCGAGGACGAAGCGCACCACCAGGCCGTCGAGGTCGTAGCGCCGGGCGAGGGCCTCGCGCAGGGCCTCCGTGTCGCCGCGGTCCAGCTCCGGTCCCACGGCCACGCGGTGCAGGGTCCGCCCCCCTTCGTGCGACTCGATGCGGTAGGCCGCGTAGCCGTCGCCGAGGAGCCGGTCGCGCAGGGCCTCGGCGTTCTCCCGGGACTCGAAGCTCGCGAGCTGCACGCTCCAGGCGAAGGGCGCGCCCTCCCCGTCGAGGGCCGGGCCGTCGGGGGCGTCCGATTCCACCGGTGCGTGGCGCGGCTGCGCGTCCACCTGCGCCGCCGGCGGCGCCTCGCGCACGCGCTGGACCTCCTCCACGAAGGCCCACTCGCCGGCGGTCGTGTCGAGTTCCCCGGGGGGCTCGTCCGCGGGCGCGATGTCCGTGACGGGCATCTCCGGTACCCGGCGCCGTTCGATGCCGGCCCCGTCGAAGAGCATGGGCAGGAAGATGGCCGCGAGGGAGACGAGGATCACGAGTCCCACCACGCGGTTGCGCACATGCTCGTTCACGGGGCCGCCCCCGCGGCGCCGGCGACGGCCGGGCGCAGGCGCTCGAGGGCGGCGCCCACCACCGTGAAGGAGCCGAGCACCAGCACCCGTGTGCCGGGACGGGCGCGCGCGTCGGCGAGCGCGGCGCGGAGCCCGGCCGCGAGGTCGCCGCAGACGCGCGTCTCGACGGCGAGCCCCGCCTCGGCGAGGCACGCGTCGAGCGCCGCGGCCTCCCGGCCGCGGGGACCGGGCGTGTCGACCAGGTACCAGCGGTCCACGCGCTCCTCCAGCAGCCGCACCATGGCCGGCGCATCCTTGTCCGCGAAGGTACCGAAGAGCGCCAGCGTGGGCACGCCGGGCTCCAGGCGCCCCGCCAGGTGCGCGGCCGCGTGGGGGTTGTGGGCGACGTCGAGGACGACGGGGACCCCGTCCGCGTCGAGGCGCTGCAGGCGCCCGGCGAGGGTGACGGTGGCGAAGGCCCGGCGGACGGCGGCGAGGTCCGGGACCAGGCCCGCCACGAGCAGCGCCTGCAGGCCCGTGGCGACGTCGTCGAGGGCGAGCGCGGGGACCGGCAGCCCCCGGAGCACGCAGGGCTCGCCCCGCGCGTCCCGGCCGCGGAAGCGCAGGCGCCCGTCGCCCTCGGCCTCGAGGGCGAAGTCGACGCCGAGCCGCAGGCACGGCGCGTCGAGCTCCCGGGCGCGGGCGAGCACCGAGGCCGGCGGATCCGGATCTCCGAGTACGAGAGGCCGGCGGCGCCGGAGGATGCCGGCCTTCTCGCGGCCGATGGTCTCCCGGTCCGGGCCGAGCCATTCCTGATGGTCGAGGTCCACGGCGGTGATCACGGCGACGTCCGGATCGACGACGTTGACCGCGTCGAGGCGGCCGCCGAGGCCGACCTCGAGCAGCGCCCAGGGGCGACCGGCCCGGGCGAGCAGGTCCAGCGCCGCGAGGATGGAGAACTCGAAGTAGGTGAGCGTGACGTCGCCGCGGGCGGCGTCGATGCGCTCGAAGGCGGCGACGATGGATGCATCGTCCACGGCGACGCCGTCGATCGCGATCCGTTCGTTGAAGCGCACGAGGTGCGGCGAGGTCGTCTGGCCGACGCCGGCGCCGTGGGCCCGGAGCACCGCGTCCATGGTCGCGACGGTGGAGCCCTTGCCGTTGGTGCCCGCGACGGTGACCACCCGCTCGCCCGGATGCGGCGCCCCGAGGGCCTCGTGGACGGCGCGCACCCGGTCCAGGCCGAGGTCGATGCCCCGCGGATGCAGCTTCTCGAGGCGGGCGAGCCAGCTGTCGAGGGAGGCGGTCACGTCGTCAGGACGGCTCCGTCCACGCCCTCCCGCAGGGCGGCGGCGAGGTCGTGCAGGCGCGCGGGAATGCGCTCGGGCTCGTGCGCCAGCTCGCCCATGGCGCGGACGATGGCGCTGCCCACGACCACGCCGTCGGCGAAGGCCGCGACAGCCCGGGCGGACGCCGCGTCGCGGATGCCGAAGCCCACGGCCAGCGGCAGGTCCGTCCAGGCGCGGAGCCGGTCGAGGCGCGTGCGCACATCGTCCACGTCGAGGTGGCCGGCGCCCGTGGTGCCCTTCAGGGACACGTAGTAGGCGAAGCCCGAGGCGACCGCGAGGATCTGCCGGGCCCGGGCCTCCGTGGTCGTGGGTGCGAGGAGCAGCACGAGGTCGAGGCCCCGGCCGCGCAGGGCCTCGCGGAGCGGACCGGCCTCCTCCGGAGGCAGGTTCACCATGAGCAGGCCGTCCACGCCCGCCTCCGCCGCACGCTCGGCGAAGCGCTCGTAGCCCATGCGCTCCACGGAGTTCAGGTAGCCCATGAGGATCACGGCCGTGCGGTCGTCGCGCTCGCGGAAGCGCCGGACCATGGCCAGGACGTCGAGCAGGCGCGTGCGGTGCGCCAGCGCCCGCTCGCAGCCGGCCTGGATGTCCGGGCCCTCGGCCTCCGGGTCGGAGAAGGGAATCCCGAGCTCGAGCACGTCGGCGCCGGCGTCCGCGAGCGCGTGCATGGCCGGGACCGTGGTCTCCGGCGTCGGATCACCCGCCACGAGGTAGGTGACCAGCGCCCGGCGCCCCTCCTCCGCGAGGCGTCCGAAGACGTCGGCGAGACGGCTCACAGCTCGATCCCGTCCCGCTTGGCGATCGTGAGGATGTCCTTGTCGCCGCGGCCGGAGAGGTTGACGACGATGCTCTGCTCCGGATCCATGCGCGGCGCCTCGTGCATCACCCAGGCGATGGCGTGGCTGGTCTCGAGGGCCGGGAGGATGCCTTCCGTGCGCGTGAGGTGGTGGAAGGCGGCCATGGCCTCGTCGTCCGTGACCGCCACGTACTCGGCCCGCTGCACGTCCTTCAGGAAGGCGTGCTCCGGCCCGACGCCGGGATAGTCGAGGCCGGCGGAGATCGAGTGCGTGGCGACGATCTGCCCGTCCTCGTCCTCCATGAGGTAGGTACGGTTCCCGTGGAGCACGCCGGGGATCCCCGCGGACAGGGGCGCCGCGTGCTTGCCCGTCTCCACGCCGTAGCCCCCCGCCTCGACGCCCACGAGGCGCACGTCCCGGTCACGGATGAACGGATGGAACATGCCGATGGCGTTGGAGCCGCCGCCGACGCAGGCCACGAGCACGTCGGGCAGGCGCCCGAGCTTCTCGAGGCACTGCCGGCGCGCCTCGCGACCGATCACCGCCTGGAAGTCGCGGACGATGCGCGGATAGGGATGGGGCCCGGCGACGGTGCCGATGATGTAGTGCGTGTCGTCGACGTTCGTGACCCAGTCGCGCATGGCCTCGTTCATGGCGTCCTTGAGGGTCCGGGAGCCGGAGCGGACCGGCTCCACCCGCGCCCCGAGGAGCTTCATGCGGTAGACGTTCAGGCTCTGCCGGGCGACGTCCTCCTCGCCCATGTACACGACGCACTCGAGGCCGAGGCGCGCGGCGACGGTCGCGGAGGCCACGCCGTGCTGGCCGGCGCCGGTCTCGGCGATGATCCGGGTCTTGCCCATGTGCCGCGCGAGCAGCGCCTGGCCCACGGCGCTGTTCACCTTGTGGGCGCCCGTGTGGTTCAGGTCCTCGCGCTTGAGGTAGATGCGCGCGCCCCCCAGCTCCCGCGTCAGGCGCTCGGCGAAGTAGAGGGGCGTGGGCCGGCCGACGTAGTCGGCGAGTTCGCGGTCGAGCTCCGCGCGGAAGTCGGCGTCCGCCGAGAGCGTGCGGTAGACGCGCTCGAGCTCGTCGAGGGCGTGCATGAGGGTCTCGGAGACGAAGCGCCCCCCGTAGGGACCGAAGTGGCCGCGCTCGTCCGGATAGTTGTAGTCCTCGAAGGACACCATCGGCATCACTGCGGACGCATCGAGGGTCGAATCGCTCATCACGCGTGCTCCAGGTCGGTCCGTCTCACCGCGTCCACGAAGGCGCGGATCGTTTCGGCGTCCTTGACGCCCTTGGCCCGTTCCACTCCGCCGCTCGTGTCCACCGCCCAGGGGCGGACCGTGCGGATCGCCTCGCCGACGTTGCCGGCGTGCAGGCCGCCGGCGAGCACCAGCGGCCGGCCGAGATCCCGCGGGATCCGGCCCCAGTCGAACACCTCGCCCGTGCCGCCGGGCACGCCGGGGCGGTAGCTGTCGAGGAGGAACCCCACCGCCGCCGGATGGGCCGCGACCGCCGCGCGCACGTCCAGGCCGTCGCGCATGCGCAGGGCCTTCAGGTACGGACGGCCCCAGCGTTCGCAGTCCGCCGCCGGCTCGTCGCCGTGGAACTGCAGCAGCTGCAGCGGCACCCGCGCCAGCACCGCCTCGATGCGGGCCGCGGGCGCGTCCACGAACAGGCCCACGCTGGTCACGAAGGGCGGCAGCAGGGCACAGAGCTCCGCCGCCGTCTCCACGTCCACGAAGCGCGGACTCGGCTCGTGGAAGTTCAGCCCGATCGCGTCGCCCCCGGCCGCGACCACCGCGCGGACGTCCTCGGGGCGGGTCAGGCCGCAGATCTTGATCCGGGGATGCATGGTCCTGCGCGGCCGGGCGGTCACGGGGCGGCGATTCTAGCAGAACGACGGGCCGCCCCGCGGCGGCTTCAGAGGGTGTTCACGTCCCGCCCGCCGTCGCGGGTCGGAGCATGGACTTCGGCCCCGGGACCGCTCGAGGGGGCTCCCGACGCCGGCAGGCGGTTCCAGGGGCCGCCGCGGCAGCAGACGGGCATGCCGCGACCACCCGCTCAGTCCACCAGCGCGTGGGGCATGGGGAAGGCCTCGTCCGCCGGCGGCAGGGACCATCGGGACGGGTAGCCGACCGCCACGAGATAGAGCCCCTCCGGTGGCGCGGTGGCGGCCGCCCGCGTCCGGTCGCGACCGGCGAGCAGCTCCGCGATCCAGCCCGGCTCCGCCTCGCCGCGCCCCACGCGGATCAGGGAGCCGGTGATGTTGCGGACCATGTGCAGCAGGAAGGCGTTGGCACGGATGTCGAGGCACAGGAGCGGACCGCTGCGGTGCACGCGCACCGCCTGCACCTCGCGGAAGGCATGGCGGGACTGGCAGCCGGCCGCGCGGAAGGCGCTGAAGTCCTGCTCGCCGAGGAGCAACCGGGCCGCTTCGTCCATGCGCGCCGCGTCGAGGGGGCCGGGCACTTCCGCCACGCGGTCGCGCAGGAGCGCCTGCCGCGGCAGCCGGTCCGTCATGAGGTAGCGGTAGCGGCGCCAGTGCGCCGAGTGCCGGGCGTGGAAGTCGTCCGGGACCGGCACGGCCCAATGCACGCGCACGCCCGGGGGCAGGTGCGCGTTGCCGCCACGGACCCAGGCCCGGGGCGGGCGCGGCGCGGGGCTGTCGAAGTGGACCACCTGTCCGGTGGCGTGGACCCCGGCGTCCGTGCGCCCGGCGCAGGCCAGCGTCACGGGATGGTCGGCGACGCGGGCGAGGGCCGCCTCGAGGACCCCCTGCACCGTCGGCCGCGGCTCGTGCGCCGCCTGCCGCTGGAAGCCGCCGAAGCAGCTGCCGTCGTACTCGATGCCGAGGGCCCAGCGCGTCATGGTGCGTTCCGGGGGGCAGCGCCGGACCGGCCCCGGGGCGGGGCGCGGCGACCGGCGCCGGCTCAGCCGAGGCGTGCGAGGAGCTCGCCGGCCTCCTGCTTCTGCTGCTCGTCGCCGTCGCGGACGACCTCGTCGAGGATCTCGCGGGCGCCGTCGTCGTCCCCCATGTCCACGTAGGCCCGGGCGAGTTCCAGCTTCGTGGTGATCTCGTCGGCGTCCGTGTCGAGCTCGAGTTCCTCGCCGAGGGCGAGCTCGTCGCCCTCGGCGGCGGCCTCGGCGGGGGTGTCCAGATCCGCGAGCGCCGCGGCGGCCCCCTCGGGGGTCTCGATGTCGAGGGCGAACTCGTCCTCCGCCCCGGCCTTCGGCGGCTCGTCGTCGCCGGCCAGGTCGAGGGCGAAGTCCTCCTCGGAGAAGGAGCCCTCGCCCGCCGGCTCACCGGAGTCGCGGAGCAGGCGGGGCGTGTCGTCCTCCTCGCCGAGGTCGAGATCGAGCTCGAAGCCCTCCTCCTCGACTTCCAGCGGGGTCTCCTCGAGCTCGGCGGCCTCGCCTTCCGGCTCCGGCGCCTCGGCGACGGGCTCGCCCGCGGGGCGCACGGTCTCGTCCTCCTCCTCTTCGCCGAGGTCGAGGTCGATGTCGAGGGTGTCGAGGTCCGCGGCGTCGTCCGCGAGATCGAAGTCGAGGCTGAGGTCGTCCTCGACGCCCTCACCGGTGGCGATGCCGCTGCCGTCGGAGAGCTGACCGCTCGACAGGAGCGCCCCCGCGAGGCGTCCCGCGAGCTGATCCGCCTGGGCGAGCACGTCGGCATCGGCCCGGGCCTGGAGCTCGCGCGCCTGCTCGTTGAAGGATTCCACGTCCCCGGTCTCGACGTGCACTTCCATGAGCTTCAGGCGCACGTCGTCGCGCTCCGGCTCCTGCTCCAGGGCCACGCCGAGCACGCGCGCGGCCTCGCTGAAGCGGCCGTAGGCCATGTAGATGTCCGCTTCGCTGACGACGTCGCCGTCGCCCTCGCCCGCTTCCTCGGCCGCGCGCTCGTCCTCCTCGCGGGGCGCGCCGGCGGCCGCGCCCACGGCCAGCGATTCCCCGCGCGCGAGATCCGCCGCCACGTCGCCCGTGGGGCGGGCGAAGTCCCCGTCGCCGGCGCCGCGGCGGCGCAGCAGCAGGGCGATGAGGGCGAGCACCAGGAAGAAGCCTCCGGCGAGCAGACCGAGGGCCCGGGCGCCGAGACCGAAGAGGATGCCGTCGTCGGCCGGAGCCCGGGCGGCTGCCGGCGCGGGCTGCGCCGCGGGCTCCGCCTGCTGCGCCGCGAGGCGCTGCTGGAGCCGCGCGAGCTCCTGGTTGCGCAGTTCGAGCTGGCGCTGGAGTTCCTCCATGCGCTCGTCGCGCTGCTCGAGACGGGTCTCGAGGTCGGCGTTCTCGAGGCGGACGCGGTCGAGCTCCTCCTCGACGACGGCGACCGCCGCCGCTCCGCCGGCGCCGCCGCCGGCACCGGCCGTGGTCCCCGCACCGGCCCCGCCGTCCTCGGCACCGGACACCAGGCGCAGTTCGCCCTCGGGCGTCGGGGCCGCGGGGCGTTCGCTCGCCGCCGGCCGGGCGTCCACGGGCGCGGCCGGGAGCCCCGAGCGCCAGCGCTCGTTCTCCGCCGAGACCTCGGCGACGGCGTCGTCCGCGGAGACGCGGCGCGCCTCGGCGGCGTTCGGCACGCGCAGCACGTAGCCGGCCTTGAGGCCGTTGATGTTGCCGCGCAGGAACGCCTCGGGATTCAGGCGCCGCAGGGCGAGCATGGTCTGCTGGACGGTCACGTCCTCCGCCGGGCGGACCTCGAGAGCGATCTCCCAGAGCGTGTCGAAGCGGTCCGTGACGCCGTAGGTGCCCCCGTCGAGACGACCACGGCCGCCTGCGCTGCCGCCGGCGGCCGTGGGGGCGGAGCCGGTGCCGCGGGCGGCGGCGGGGCTCCGGGGCGGTGGCGCCGGTCGCGAGGCCGCCGCCTCCGGCGGTGGCGCGGGCGCCGGGGCCGGGGCCGCCGCCGGTGCGGTCTGGGCCGTGTATTCGGGAGGATCGAGGAGCACCGTGTACTCGCGCAGGAGCCGACCGCTCGGCCAGAGCACCTCCACGAGGAAGTTCACGAAGGGCTCCCGGACCGGCCGCTCGCTGGTGACGCGGATCACCGGATTCGCGGGATCGGAGAGATCGGTGGTGAACTCGAGATCGAGCAGGTAGAAGAACCGCTCGACGCCGACCCGCTCGAAATCCTCGCTGGAGGCCAGGTTCGGGAGGATCTCGCCCTCCTCGAGCCCGTCCGTGTTCAGCAGGCGGATCGTCGCCTCGAAGCGCTGATTGAGCGCCGACTCGACCTCGATCTCCCCGAGCCCGAGTCCGAACGCAGGACCACAGACCCCTGCACCGAGGAGCAGCAGCAGGGCCAGTTTCCGTGTCATGACGACCGTCCTTCCCCTCGTGATTCGTTCCCCCGGGCGCCGTGCGGACGACGACCCGGAGGCACGACGGCGGCAGCGGCCCGACCCCTTCCGCGGCCGGCTCGGGAAGCTCCAGCTAGAAACCACTTGCGCAAGTACAGTTAAGTACGGGTCACGCAAGTTCTTTTAGCAGAAGCTCCGCGATTTGTACACTGTTCAGCGCCGCGCCCTTGCGGACGTTGTCCGCCACGATCCACAGGTCCAGGCCGCGCGGATGGGAGAGATCCTCGCGGATCCGCCCGACGAACACCGGGTCCTCCCCGGCCGCCTCGGAGACCGCCGTGGGGTAGCCTCCGGGGGCGCGCTCGTCCACCACCTTCACGCCCGGCGCCTGTGCCAGCAGCCGCCGCGCATCGTCCGCCGAGAGCTTCTCGCGCGTCTCGATGTGCACGGCCTCCGAATGACCATAGAACACAGGAACGCGAACGCAAGTCGGATTCACGAGAATCTTCTCGTCCCCGAAGATCTTGCGGGTCTCCCAGACCATCTTCATCTCTTCCTTCGTGTAGCCGTTCTCCTGGAAGTCGTCGATGTGCGGGAGCGCGTTGAAGGCGATCTGCTTCGGGTAGACCGCCGGATCGTGGGGCCGGCCGTTGAGCAGGCTCGCGGTCTGTGCCGCCAGCTCCTCCACGCCCTTGCGACCGGAGCCGGAGACGGCCTGGTAGGTCGCGACGTTGATCCGCTCGATGCCCGCGGCGTCGTGGAGCGGCTTCAGGGCCACCACCATCTGGATCGTCGAGCAGTTCGGGTTGGCGATGATGTTGCGCGCCCGGTAGCCCGCGAGGGCCGCCGCGTTCACCTCCGGGACCACCAGCGGCACGTCGTCGTCGCGCCGGAACTTCGAGGTGTTGTCCACCACGATGCAGCCCGCGGCCGCGGCCCGGGGCGCGTGCTCGGCGGAGACGTCGCCGCCGGCGGAGAACAGGCCGAGCTTCACCTTCGAGAAGTCGAAGGTGGCGAGGTCCTCCACCACCACCGGGCGGCCCCGGAACATCACCGTGTTCCCCGCCGAGCGCGCGCTGGCCAGCGGGTAGAGCCGCCCGACGGGAAAGGCGCGCTGCTCGAGGATCTGCATCATGCATTCGCCGACGGCGCCGGTGGCGCCGACGACGGCGACGTCCACGGTCGCTCGTTCGTCGTTCATGGGAACTCCCGGCCCGGTCGGGCCTCTCGTGGATTCAGGTCGCGCGCAGGCGCGCGGTGAAGGCCTCGATCACGGCGTCGGTCATGGCGTCCGTGCCCACGACCCGCAGGCCGCCGGCGCCCGCGGTCTCCGCCGGGGCGATGTCGCGGGTCCGCAGGCCCGCGTCGAGCACGTCGCCGACGGCGCCCTCGAGGGCGTCGGCCACGACGCCCTCGTCGAGGCTGTAGCGCAGCATCATGGCCGCCGAGAGGATCGTCGCGAGCGGGTTCGCGACGTTCTGGCCCGCGATGTCCGGCGCCGAGCCGTGCACGGGCTCGTAGAGGCCCTGGGCCCGCTCGTTCAGGGACGCCGAGGGCAGCATGCCGAGGGACCCCGTGAGCATGGCGGCCACGTCCGAGAGGATGTCGCCGAACATGTTGCCGGTGACCATCACGTCGAACTGCTTCGGTGCCCGCACGAGCTGCATGGCGGCGTTGTCCACGTAGAGGTGGCTGAGCTCCACGTCCGGATACTCGGCGCCGACCTCCGTGACCACCTCGCGCCAGAGCTGCGTGACCTCGAGGACGTTCGCCTTGTCCACGGAGCACAGGCGCCGGTTCCGGCGCCGTGCCGCCTCGAAGGCGGAGCGGGCGATGCGGCGGATCTCGCTCTCCGAGTACACGTAGGTGTTGAAGCCGCGCCGCTCGCCGGCGGCGGTCGTCTCCACCCCCCGGGGCTCCCCGAAGTAGATGCCGCCGGTGAGCTCGCGGACGATGAGCAGGTCGAGCCCCGCCACCAGCTCGGGCTTCAGCGAGGAGGCCGCGGCGAGCTGCGGGAACAGGATCGCCGGGCGCAGGTTCGCGAACAGCCCGAGCCCCGAGCGCAGGCCGAGGAGGCCCCGCTCCGGACGCTGCGCCATGGGCAGGGCATCCCACTTCGGCCCGCCGACGGCGCCGAAGAGCACCGCGTCCGCGCGGCGGGCGGCCTCGAGCGTCGCCTCCGGCAGCGGCGTGCCGTGGGCGTCGAGGGCGGCGCCGCCGACGACGCCCTCGGACCACGCGAGGTCGAGCCCCGCCGTGTCCCGGGCCACCTCGAGGAGGCGGACGACGTGGGTCATGATCTCGGGTCCGATGCCGTCGCCGGGCAGGACGAGGACGTGGCGGGTCATGGGCTGGATGCTCCCCCGGGGGCGTCGTTCAGGGCGTCGAAGAGCCAGGGCGCCCGCTCGCGCCGGCGCGCCTCGTAGGCGCGGATCGCGTCCGCGTCCTCGAGGGTGACGCCGATGTCGTCGAGCCCCTGGACCAGGCAGTGCTTGCGGAAGGCGTCCACCTCGAAGGGCAGCGCCGTGCCGTCGGGCAGGCGCACCTGCTGCGCCGGCAGGTCGATCTCGAGCTCGAGACCGCCGTCGGCGGTCGCGAGGGCGAAGAGCCGGTCCACGGCCTCGTGCGGCAGCACGATGGGCAGCACGCCGTTCTTGAAGCAGTTCGAATGGAAGATGTCCGCGAAGCTCGGGGCGATCACCGCCCGGAAGCCGTACTCGGCCAGGGCCCAGACCGCGTGCTCGCGGCTCGAGCCACAGCCGAAGTTCTCCCGGGCGAGGAGCACCGTCGCCCCCTGGTAGGCGGGGCGGTTGAGCACGAACTCCCGGTTCGGCTGCCGCTCGTTCGGCGTCTTCCCGGGCTCCCCCTCGTCGAGGTAGCGCCAACCGTCGAAGAGGTTGTCGCCGAAGCCCGTGCGCCGGATCGACTTCAGGAACTGCTTCGGGATGATCTGGTCCGTGTCGACGTTGGCCCGGTCGAGGGGCGCGGCGAGCCCCCGGTGCGTGGTGAAGGGATTCATGCGACGCCCTCCCCGTTCGCCGGGAGCAGCTCGCGGACGTCGACGAAGTGGCCAGCCACGGCGGCGGCCGCGGCCATGGCCGGGCTCACGAGATGGGTCCGCCCGCCGTGCCCCTGGCGCCCCTCGAAGTTCCGGTTGGACGTCGAGGCGCAGTGCTCGCCGGGCCCGAGGCGATCGGCGTTCATGGCCAGGCACATGCTGCAGCCGGGATCGCGCCACTCGAAGCCCGCCTCCCGGAAGATCCGGTCGAGGCCCTCGGCCTCCGCCTGGCGCTTCACGAGGCCGGAGCCCGGCACGACCATCGCCTGCTTCACGGAGGACGCCACGGCGCGGCCGCGTACGACGGCGGCGGCGGCGCGCAGGTCCTCGATGCGCGAGTTCGTGCAGGAGCCGATGAAGATCCGGTCGAGGCGGATGTCCGTGATGCGCTGCCCCGGCTCGAGCCCCATGTAGCGCAGGGCCGCGGCCCAGCCCTCGCGGCGCACGGCGTCCTCGGCGCTCGCCGGGTCGGGGACGCTTCCGGAGACCGGGGCGACCATCTCCGGGGACGTGCCCCAGCTGACGTAGGGTTCCAGCGCCGCCGCGTCGAGGTGCACCTCGCGGTCGAAGACCGCGTCGGGATCGCTCACGAGACCGCGCCAGGCCTCCACGGCCCGCTCCCAGCGCTCGCCCGTGGGCGAGAAGGGCCGGCCGCGGACGTACGCGAGGGTGGTGTCGTCGAAGGCGACCATGCCCGCCCGGGCGCCGGCCTCGATGGACATGTTGCAGAGGGTCATGCGTCCCTCCATGGACAGGGCGCGCACCGCCTCGCCCGCGTACTCGATCGTGTGGCCGGTCCCGCCGGCGGTGCCGATGCGGCCGATGATCGCGAGCGCGAGGTCCTTCGCCGTGACCCCGGGCGGCAGCAGGCCGTCGGCGACCACGCGCAGGTTCCGCGCCTTGCGCTGGATGAGGCACTGGGTGGCGAGCACGTGCTCCACCTCGGAGGTGCCGATCCCGTGGGCGAGGGCCGCGAAGGCGCCGTGGGTGGAGGTGTGCGAGTCGCCGCAGACCACGGTGGTGCCCGGCAGCGTCGCGCCCTGCTCCGGCCCCACCACGTGGACGATGCCCTGGCGCGGGTCCTTGATGCGGAACTCGAGGATGCCGAAGGCGTCGCAGTTCTCGTCCAGGGTCTCCACCTGGATCCGCGAGACCGGATCGGTGATCCCGTCGATGCCCCGGGCGCGGTCCGTGGTGGGCACGTTGTGGTCCGGGGTCGCGAGGTTCGCGTCGATGCGCCAGGGCCGGCGGCCCGCCAGGCGCAGGCCCTCGAAGGCCTGCGGCGAGGTCACCTCGTGGAGCAGGTGCCGGTCGATGTAGATCAGCGCGGTGCCGTCCTCGCGTTCGGCGACCAGGTGATCGTCCCAGAGCTTGTCGTAGAGCGTTCGCGCGGTCATCGGTGCCCTCCGCCGCCTGCGCCGGTCCCTGCGGCGGGCGCGCCCCGACCGGGGCGGCCCGTGCGGGGGCGCATGCTACGCCCGGCGCCTTGATGCGGCAAATTCATATCTCGCATACTTTCGATCACGAACCCGCATGCAGGAAGCCGCCGTCCGTGGAGACCCAGGATCTCGCCGCCTTCGTCGCCATCGTCGACCGCGGCTCCTTCTCCGCCGC